>JACVJB010000013.1 GCA_015711775.1 Actinomycetota bacterium
TATTAAAAAAAAGGCTGATACAAAATAAAAATAATTTATTGCAAAATAAATGGAACCTACAGATGATGAGAGAATGAAAGTAAAAATCAAAAGAAGTGTTTTTCTTTTAAAATATTTTACAAGAGAGCTGCTTAAATAACAGCCAAAAATAAATCCGGCAAAATAAAATGAAAAAATATAACCCATTCTGCCAATGCCGGCTCCGGTCCTGTTACTGATTTCAATAAGTATGGGACTGCTCATTGAATATGCAATTGCAAAAACAAATAGAGTATAAAAAAATCCTGAATTTAAATATATCTTTTTTTTTAACATTCGGTATTAAAAATAATTTTTTTCCTTGAACCATTGAATATTATCATTTATTGTCTTATTTATTGGCCTCGGATTATACCCCAGCTCTCTTGTTGCTTTTTCATGGCTTATATAAGAATTGCTGTTTACTGTCTTTACCGAATAAACTGTAAACTTAGGCTTTGTTTTTGAGACAACATAATACACAGGTGCCACAAATCCAAGAGAATAAGCAAGCCATTTGGGTAGTCTGAATCTGGGTGCGGCAATACCGGTTATTTTCTCAAGTATTGACATTAGCTCAGGCAGCGTCAGCCGCTGCCCTGAAAGTATGTAAGCCTGGCCGTTTTTGCCCTTCTCAGCGGCAAGTATATGACCAATAGCAGCATCTCTTGAATCGACAAAATCATATGCGCCGTTTATTATAATTTTCTGTTTTTTTCTGCAGTAATCAATGAAAAGCGAACCCAGGTTTGACACTTTATAATCATATGGGCCAATAATTGCAGTAGGGCATACAATAACTGTATTCAGCCCGTCTTTGGTTGCATTCATTACGTCAATACTTGCCTGGGCCTTGCTCCTGTTGTACTGGCCCATTTTACTGTGCGGATCAAATGGAAGTTTTTCATCAATTACTGAATTTTCCTGCTGTTCTTTAAATGCATGAATTGAGCTTGTATATATAAGCCTTTTAACCCCGCATTCAAGGCAGGCCTTTATTACATTTTTAGTGCCGTAAATATTTACTCTGTTTAAATAATCACTGTAGCCTGGCATTATGGAAATTTCAGATGCAGCATGATAAACATATTCCGCCTTCCTGAAAGCATTAACACAGGAATCTCTATCAAGCAGATCTCCAACAAACTTCTCGGTACGGCAATCTTTAAAACAATCTGTATCAGAAGTTTTTCTTACAAAAACGCCCACTTCCCTGCCTCTGTTTAAAAGCTCCCTGACAAGCGCATTTCCAAGAAGCCCGGTAGCGCCGGTAACAATGTCCATTTAAAAACCGCCTTTATAAAAATATTAAGAATTAAAGTGGTTAATAGTAGAAATGGCATAAATGTAAAATCTTATAATATTAAACTATTTTTTATTGTTCAGGTTTTATGCCTATTTTTTACTGCAAAAATTACGCAAAATAAAACTTTATAGAAAATTTGATTCAATATATTAACAAAAAAAGAAGATATAAAATACAAAAATTTAAAATAATATTAGAGGTAATTTTGAGGGTTGTTGGGATTTCCATTTACCCTCACTTCAAAATGAAGATGGTACCCTGTCGTATAACCCGTATTTCCAACATATCCTATTACCTGCCCTCTCTGCACATACTGGCCGACACTGACTGCAAAACCTGAGAGGTGGGCATAATATGTGGCTACCCCTCCGCCGTGATAAACAAGTATTGCATAGCCATACCCTCCATGATATTCAGCCTTTAAAACCTGCCCTGAATCTGCAGCAATTACCGGGGTCCCCAGCGGAGCATATATGTCTATACCATTATGCATTCGTGCCCGCCCGGTTGTTTTGCTTGTCCTGGGGCCGAATTTTGATGAAAGCTTGCCATTGGTGGGCCACAAAAACTTGCCTGACGGAGCATTACCGTAATCATAGTTCTTCAGGATATTTGTAACTTCATTTTCCCTGGCCGTAAGCTGGTTTTCCATCGCAATCAGCGCATCTTTGTTTGCTTTTGCCTGGGAAAATAAATCAAGTTTTTCATTATAAATTTCTTCTATTTCCCTGTTTTTCTTTTCTGACAGACTTATTAATTCCTCAATTTTCTTTTTTTCGCTTTCCTGCTTCTGTTTTAATTCAAGAATATCAGTATTGATTTTTAAGAGCCTGGCTTTTTTTTCTTTAACTTCTTCAAGAATTTCAATATCTTTTTTTACAAGTAAATTCATTATTTTAAGCCTTGATATAAAATCAATAAAATCTCCTGTTTTTAAAAATATATTTAATATATTCCTGTCATCATTTTTATATGCAGAGGCGATACGCATATTTAAGATATCGGTTTTTCCTTTAATCTCTTCTTCAAGGACTGCAATTTCAGTTGTATTTGACACAAGCAGCAATGTAGTTTTATCGCTCTGACTTTTAATTTCCGCCATGCTGTCGTTTAGTTCTTTGAGATCAGACAGGGCAGTAAGCAGTTTTTCCTCCACTTCTTCGACCTGCTGGGCATACTTTTCCTGCTCTTTCTGTACTTCTTCTATTTTCTTTCTTGTTTGTTCTTTTTCATTTTTTATCTGTTCAAGTTGTTCCTGGGATGGTGTAGTGTCAGTGTAAATATAATGTATGGGATAAGTGAAAATTAACAATACAAGCGCCAAAACTGCTACTGAAAAAAAGGCATTAAAAACTATGGTATTTTTTGTTTCTATTATTTTAAACTTATCCATATTAAAAAATATTTAAATTCATAATTACTTTATACCTTAAAAATAAGAAAATGCCAAACATGTGACCTTTTTATCGAAATATCAGATTCCGGTAGCTAAACTGCAGTATAAAAGTAACACACATCCTATTAATATGATAAGTATCTAAGCAGATTTTATTTCAAGATCAAAGACTCTTGCAACATTTTTAAGGCTTTCACCATGATGCCCTGTCATAAAACAATTATGATGTGAATTAAAAAGCTCCATCATTTTAAAACCGTCAGGAACCCTTACCAGCGCCCCGTTCCTGCAGTGCGAACCCGGGTACTGGACATATTTTTCAAGTTCAGCTTCGATTACCATTAACTCACCAAGCGCAGGATCAAGTTTTGATATAGTAATATTGCCTTCAGGAAGTCTTGCATCAAGCGCAATGGCGTTATCGTCTACTATATCCAGTACTTTGGGCACAACTTTCCACGAGCTGCAGAAAGGCCTGGGGACAACTCCAAAATATCCGCAATGCACAATCAGGGCATAATTCTGCGGGTCATTGACCTGGGGAAATTTATCAATCCTTTCATGCTTTAGAGCTGACATGCCCATTAAGAAAGGATAGATATTACTCATCATTATTCTTGCGTCAGTTGTTTTATTTATAAGATACATTGACATAAGAGAAGAAATGTCTGCTTCGCATGCCCAGATAAGGCCGCTGTCCTCATAAAGCATGCTCCAGGCAAGGCATGGAGTTGAATCAGAATAAAAAGATTCATTGAGACAATTGATGCCTGCGCCTTTTATGTTTTCATCATTGCCAATATCTTCTTTTACAGCAAGGTATATTTTAACAGCAGAATTAAGTGCTTTAGTTGATACTCCTGCATTGCTTATCCCTCTTTGGTTTATTACTTTTTCAGCAAAGCTGCCAGGTAGTTCTTTTGCTTTACTGCCAAGGTCCTTAAAGCTTTTTTTGATAATAGTTACACTAAATTTATTTTTCAGCAGATTTAGAAATTTATCTTCCCACCAGTAAAAGCGCCTGAATATTTCTCCCTGCATTCCTCCTTCACCAGGGTTATCCTGGTATACTAGAAATTTAGTTTTTTTAAGCTCCCTTTTTAATGCAAGGCTTTTACAGATAACTTTGGTCAAATCAAGCGAATAGGGTGAAAACACCTTAATTCCTTCAGTTTTTAAAAATGCAACTATTTCCCAGTCCCACATATTTACCGTACCAAAGTCAGAGGTTGCAATTATTATCGGCAGTTTTATTTTTTTAAATTTTTCTATCAAGGTGAAAGCTTCGCCTAAAAGCTGTGGAAAAATTAGCCCATCTGTTTTTTCATCCATTACTGCGCTGCATGCTTGAAATGCAACAGGTTCAGATAATTCAGCTTCATGTGAAAGCAGGTTTTTAAG
Organism: Actinomycetota bacterium; assembly: GCA_015711775.1. Classification (GTDB taxonomy): domain Bacteria; phylum Actinomycetota; class Humimicrobiia; order Humimicrobiales; family Humimicrobiaceae; genus VGAZ01. The sequence continues at coordinate 4,122 of JACVJB010000013.1, forward strand.
ATTAATAACCTGCTTCTTAAAATCATCGTCCATTACTGGTTTAAAATATACGGGAGTAAGTTTTGCCTTCATCACGTCTTCCTTTTATCATATTTTAAAATATTAAAAACAATCGTTTTATTTCGCAGAATTAAACCCTGAAATACCTGAAATATCCTTATCCCCTGCAATCTTATCCCACAGAAGCTCTACGGCCCAAGCGCAGGACAGTCCCACAACATTGGGGCATTTTGTTAAGTGCCCTCCTGCCTCTTCAAATGCTTCCAGCTCTTTTCTATTTATACCAAGGTTCTCCTCATCCATAAAACGGAAAACCCTGCCACATATTTTTGTATGAATATCTCCGCAGATTATGGAACAGTACTGTTCCTTGAATTTTTTATAAAGTCCCTGGCCCAGTATGGAAGATTTAATATAAGGTTCGCCTTTATCCCACTGCTCATATGTCCTGCCGAAAAAGAAACCAAAGGCAGCCAGGGCACCTGAAAACGCCCCGCAGTTTCCATAAGTAGTGACTGCTGAACCTCCCTCAAATGCAGAGAGGCTTTTAAATATTAGGGGATTTTTATATCCGAGAACTGACATAATTGCATGAAATGTACTCTGTGCGCAATTTGTCCTGTTGGCCTCACTTTCAAATCCAATCCTGTAAGCCAGGCTCACGGCTTCCTCTTTTGTAAGATTATTGATTTTCTTGATTTCCATCTGCTTCCCTCTATGAGTTAATGCATTGTAATTTCGCTGATCTTATTGAAATTACTGACAATAATATATTTTATAATATTGACTTTAATCAGGACATTTAAGCCACTATCAGTAAAATTTTTAAGTTCAGGATATCTGGATAAATATTTTTTTAAAATATTTATTTCCTGCTTTTCTACTACACTTGCCTTACCGATTATGGTCACTGCGGTTATCAAACCAGTTTGGCCGGTATATTTTTCCCTGTTGTCAATAAGCAGTGAAACTGAAGAATTACTGACAATATTATTATATTTCCTGCTGTTTACAGGAGTATAAAAATAAAGATTTTTTAACTCCTCATCCAGTAAAAATCCTACAAGGTTAAGATATGGTTCTTTATTATTTTCAGTTGCTATTACTGCAAAACGGGAGCTTTTAATTGTTCCTGCTATCTTTTTAAATAAATCTGCTTCAATAATATTCATTTTAATCAAATTAAAATAATTTTATGAATCATAAATATTATAGTATTTATACCTAATATAACCACACTTTATTTTATCCTTTAATTCTGACAATAGAATAAATAAATTCATTTAACAATTAATAATTTTTCACATAATATTATTAAAAAACAATTAAATAATATTATGGAAAAGAAGAGCCGCAAAGGGCTTAGTGCTTCTTTATGGTTTTGCTCTTTAAAGTTTGAATTGTAGGCATGCAAAAAAATTTATTGGCTTATTTATCTTTATTTAAAACTTAAAAAAGCATATAATTTTTTAGCTTCAGGAAAGAATAAAAATTTTTTTTAGGGTTTTTCAAATATGAAACTTGGGCTTATTGGACTAAACAATACAGGTAAGACTACCCTGTTTAATGCCCTCACCAGGGGCAGCGCGGCGGTTGGGAACTATTTTTCTTCATCAAAACCTAATATAGGAAAAGTTCCTATTCCTGATAAAAGGCTTGATGAACTTTCGGCAATATTTAATCCAAAAAAAACAACACCTGCTTTTATAGAGTTTGTTGATATTGCAGGTATTGCATCCGGGCCAGTTGGTGGCAGAAGGTCCGGCAACAGCTTTTTAATAGATGTCCGTGAAGTTGATGCACTTGTCCATGTTATTGATTTTTTCAGCGACGAAGCAATAACTTATTATAAAAATAATAATTCTTTTTCCTGTGTAGAAACAATTAACATTGAACTTATAATTTCTGACCTTGAGCTTATTGAAAAAAGGATTGAATCCATTGAAAGAAAGAAAAGATTCAAAGACGGCCCTGAAAAAACAGAAATGGAAATTCTCGTTAAAATAAAAGATACACTTGATAAGGGCCTTCCGGCAAGGAATTTAGATCTTTCTGAAAATGAGAACAGGGTTATAAAGTCATTTAATCTGCTGACATTAAAGCCTGTAATTTACTGTATCAATATAGCAGAAAAATATTTAAAAAATGATATTTGCGAACCTGCTTTTATCAATGGGATGAGGGAATTTGCTGAAAAAGACGGCTGCCTGGTAATAGCAGTATGCGCAAAAATTGAAGAGGAGATATCAAGGCTGGAACCTGAATACAAAGAAGTTTTTATGAAAGACATGAATATTGAAGAATCGGGCCTTGACAAACTTATAAAAGCATCTTATAAGCTTCTTGGTTTTATAAGCTTTTTAACTGCAGGCCCGGACGAGGTGCGCGCCTGGACAATTAAGAAAAATGAAAAAGCTCCAAAAGCGGCTGGTAAAATACATTCAGATATTGAGCGAGGGTTTATAAGGGCCGAGACTGTTTCTTTTGCAGACTTTATGGAATCCGGCGGTTCTTTTTTAAAAGCAAAAGAGAAAGGCCTGATGCGATCCGAAGGCAAGGATTATATTGTAAAAGATGGCGATATTATTGATTTCAGGTTTAATGTATAATTAAAAAAATCAAGGGGACGGTTTAGTTTTTTACCATACCATTTTGTGTCTTTAAGCAAAGTTACAGTAACGGTTATAAAAATAGCAAATTTAGACATTAATCATGATGGTATACTAAGCTGGAAATTTTAAAAGCTTTCTTTTTATTCATAAGGATAAATATTTTACTAAGGAGTAAATGATGCAAAACAGTGCAAGCGATATTATCAGTTCAGCAGGATCGATAGTCGGAGTTATACTTATTTCTATTTTTTTTGCAGTCCTTTACATTGGTGTTATCACTTTTTATATAATATGCATGTGGAAAATATTTGTAAAAGCCGGCAGGCCCGGCTGGGCCGCAATAATCCCCTTCTATAATATTTTTATAGAAATTGAAATTGCGGGACTGCCCTGGTGGGTTTTCCTGTTTATATTTATTCCCGGAGCCAACGCAGTGGCCCTGATTCTCATATCCATAAATCTTGCAAAGGTATTTGCTAAAAGCACAGGGTTTGCAGTGGGGCTCATATTCCTGGGATTTATATTTATCCCAATTCTTGCTTTTGACGATTCTAAATATATTGCGCCGGTAACAGAGCCTGCCGGGACAGTATAATCAATTTCAAATTGCTTATGAAACTGGTTTATCTTTTTCCTGGACAGCTAAACTGCTGCAGGAAAGGCAGCATCACTTATGAACTATTGGATTAAAGAACAATAAACTATCCCATTTCTATACATCTGGAGGGATTTAAATTAAAATAATTGTATGCTCTTAAAAAATAAAAAGGCTATTCTACCTGGCAAATTTTATAAATTTACAGTTTTTGCGCTTTTTATCTTTCTATTAACAATTCTTCTTGCAGCAGCATCTATTTCATGCAGCAATGAGCTTGATAAAAGGAATTTGACAGCCGATACCCTGCCCTCATATACAGGATATTTTAATGATTACACTGGTAAAATACCTCGAAATTGGGCAGACAAAACAGAGCAACTTATAATTGAACTTGAAGCAAAAACAAGCTTTGAGATAGGTGTTGCCTTTATCCGGGATCTTAACGGATTAAGTGTTGAAGAATATGCCGCACTGCTTTTTGAAAAATGGGGCATAGGCAAAAAGCAAAGCGACAATGGCATTCTGCTTCTGGCATCACTTAAAGACAGGGCGCTAAGAATAGAAGTGGGCTATGGACTTGAAGAAGTAATTACTGACACTAAAGCAAAAGAAATAATAGATGATATTATTGTGCCCGCATTCAGGGAGGACCAGTACGGCCCCGGCCTATATAATGGTGTAGCGGCAATTGCAAATTCAATATATGAAAATATGGAGCTTGCATCAGTTGGACTTGTTGAGATTGAGGAAAAAGTCCCATTTCCTGAAACTTGGGGCTTTCCTTTTCTTATTATTTTTGCAACCATTGCTCCCTGGCTTGTTATCGGACTTATATTTTTAAATTTCTTTTTAAAATCCTATATCAGGGATCACAGATGCCCCAATTGCAGAAGGCTGGGGCTCATTATTAAAAAAAGATTCCTGGTAAACCCAACCTATGAATATCCAGGCAGGCAGGAAGTCATCTCCAGTTGCAAATACTGCGGCTACCAACAGCGAAATACCATTACCGTTCCAAAAAAATCTAAAATGTCTCCAGGCAGTTATTCAGGCGCCTCGGAAGCAGGCTTTTCAAGCAGTTTTTCATCAAGTTCAAGCAGCCATTCCAGCAGCTCATCCGGCAGCAGTTTTGGAGGAGGTTCATCTGGAGGCGGGGGCGCGAGCGGAAGCTGGTAGGGTACCTCATCTTTTTTTCTATAAGGTCCCCCTCTATATATTGATGGATAACTCCTGAAATTAAAGTCTGATATGGAATACCCTTTTTTATAGCTTTTTTTTGAATACCAATATAATCATAATCATAAAGACGAATAGTAATACGTTTGTTTTTTCTGAGAGTCACATCTGCTATTTTTTTTATTTCTTTTAATTCTTCTTTTACAGGGTATCTTGTTTCTATTTGTCCCTTCTAATGTAAAGCTTTACATTAGAAGGGCAACCTTGTAAGTATAACAATAGAACATGCAAAAACAACAGCTCACCTACCCGATATATCTTATGAGCAAATAGAAGAAGGGCTTAAAGTATAACTTATATTTATACTTATACCTATAAGAACTTATAAGAGTTTGACTTATACTTAAACTTACTACTTATAAGAATTTGCTTATGGATCACCAGCCTATAATCACCCAAAAGCCTATACATAATCATCAAACTCATTAAGGGTAGTTATACCAGGTAAAGGCCTGACCCTTTTAAATTCATCTATGCCCAACCAGTCAAGTATTAATGAGGATGAATATGATGATGAGTCAGACTTGGCTCCCCGGGTAGGATTCGAACCTACAACATTTCGGTTAACAGCCGAACGCTCTACCATTGAGCTACCAGGGAACAAGGAAAGCCGCAAATTGTAATTATATTATATAAATGTTTAATTTCAAGAAAAAATTTAAGTTTCAAGAAAATCCCTTAAAGCGCCGCTTCTGTTGGGGTGTCTTAATTTGCTTAAGGTTTTAGATTCGATCTGCCTTATTCTTTCCCTTGTAACGCCAAACTCCCTGCCGACTTCCTCAAGCGTTCTGGGATGACCATCCTGCAGGCCAAACCTTAACTGAATAACTTTTCTTTCCCTCTCATTTAAAGAACTCAGCACAATATTGAGCTGGTCCTGAAGCATTGTAAATGAAGCTGCGTCAGCAGGAGCTTCAACCTCTGAATCTTCTATAAAATCGCCAAGGTGGCTGTCCTCTTCCTCCCCTATGGGTGTCTCCAGAGACACGGGTTCCTGAGAAATTTTCATGATCTCCCTTACCTTGTCAGCAGTAAACTCCATATGTTCAGCAATTTCCTCTGCAACAGGTTCCCTGCCCAGTTTCTGAAGAAGCTGCCTCTGGACCCTTATAAGCTTATTTATCGTTTCAACCATGTGCACAGGTATTCTTATGGTTCTTGCCTGGTCAGCAATTGCCCTTGTTATTGCCTGCCTTATCCACCATGTTGCATAAGTTGAAAACTTATAGCCTTTTTTATAATCAAATTTTTCAACTGCCCTTATAAGCCCAAGGTTTCCTTCCTGTATAAGATCAAGAAAAAGCATTCCCCTGCCGACATATTTTTTTGCAATGCTGACAACAAGTCTCAGGTTTGCTTCCACAAGCCTGCTTTTTGCGCTCATATCGCCTTTTTCAATCCTCTTGGCAAGCTGTACTTCCTCTGCTGCTGTGAGCAGCCTGACTTTGCCTATCTCTTTTAAATACATTCTTACAGGATCGTTTGTAGGCGATTTTACAGAAAAATCAAGTTTCTTTTTTAAAATATCCTGTTCTTTTTTTGCCTGTATTATGCTGTCAATATCCTCATCGTCTTCATTAACTATTTCAATTGAAAGATTCTGGAGAACATCGTAAATATTTTCAATCTGCTCTTTTGAGAGCTCAAGATTTGAGAGAGTCTCAGTAATCTCTTCAGTGGTGAGCATACCCTCTTCTCTGCCTTTATTAATCAGGTCCTTAACTTCTTCAAGCCTGAATTCAGACATTCTCTTCATTTAATAATCACCTCAAAATATATATAAATATAAAAGTTTTTGAAAACTTATTTAAATTGAATAACATAGCATAAAAATAAGTCTATAATCAGGATAGGCTATTGTAACTTATTTTTAAAAAAAATCAATTAAAACTTATTTTTTGCATTTCAAGTTCATTCAGCTTTAAAATAAGAAGCTTTATTTTCTCCTGAGCTTTTTTAAGCTTTAATAACTGTTCTTTACCTGCAGTCTCTTTATTAAGGTCTTTTATAAAATTTTCATATTTTTTAAGAAGCTGCTTTACCTGTTCAATCTTATCTGAGACGTAAAGTTTTTTAAGGTTTTTTAAAACTTCCCAGGAAGCAAAATCATAATCAGAATAATTTAAAGGGCTGAAAACAATCATGTTGTAAAGCTTTTTTAAAGATTCTCCTTTAAGCTTATCTGACGAAATTTCAAGAGGAAAGTTTAACTGGCTTTTATTTTCTCTGCTTCTTTTTATAATGTCTTTTATTATATTGTAAATCTCTTTTGTATCCTCAAATCTGAAATATTCCTCCCCTATTTCAGCAATATCATCAAAGTATTTTCCAGCGCCGTTTAAAAGAATTTTTAAAGCTTCAAATTCAATATTTCTGGCAGGAGAAATATTCTTATCCCTGGCGCTGGTGCTTTCAGTTGTCCCGTCACTATATTTTGAACCGGATTTTATCCTCATTTTTTTTAGCAGCTGCTCCATAACAAGCGATTCGCCAAGGCCAAGTTTCAATGATATTTTTTTTACACAGTCTTCCTGCACAATCCTTGATGTAAGCGAAGAAACAAATTCCGTAAGCTCGCTTACTGCCCTTAGTTTGCTGCTTATATCTTCTGTATTGTATTTTTTTAAAATAGAATTAATTGTGAAATCAATTATGCCGGTTGAATTATTTA
>JACVJB010000014.1 GCA_015711775.1 Actinomycetota bacterium
CCTGACAGCCTTGTCAGTTGAGAGCAGCACAAACCGCTCAACGCCATAGTCAATTGCAGCCCTGCAAAGGATTTTGGTCCCGATATAATTATTTTCTATTGCAGCCTCGGGGTTTAACTGCATAAGAGGCACATGTTTATATGCCGCCGAATGAAACAGTATGGAAGGTTTGTAACGCCTGAAAACATCCTCCATTACTTTCCTTACCTGTATGCTTGCAACAATGGGATAGATCCGGCTGAATCCGTATTTTGTTTTTAACTCATTTTCTATCAGAAAAAGGTTATTTTCAGAATGATCAAGAATTATCAGCCTGGCAGGCCGAAATCTGATAAGCTGTCTGCAAATCTCTGAACCTATTGAACCTCCTGCTCCGGTTACAAGTATTGTTTTGTCTTTTATTTCAGATATTATTTCAGGGGTCTGTATGATTACCGGCTCCCTTCCCAGTATATCCTCAATGCTTATATCCCTGACCTGGTACAGAAAAGCCTTGCCGTCTATTACCTCATACATGCTGGGAAGTGTTTTGCATGGTATAGAAAGAGCTTTTGCCCGCAGCGCAATTTCTTTTCTTAAGTTTCCCGAAGCTGAAGGAATTGCTATTATTATTTCATCTATTGCAAGTCTCTGCGCTATTTCCTCCATCTGTCCAATTGGGGCAATTACTCTTACCCCATGAATCTGATGCCTTAATTTGGCAGGATCATCGTCAAGAAAAGCTACAGGGGTATATTCGCTGTTTCTCTGTCTCATCATTTCCCTTACCATCATTTCCCCGGCATCCCCGGCGCCGCATATGAGCACCCTTTTTTTACGCATATCCGCTTTGCCGAAGCGAAGCTCATTAAAATACCTTTCTGAAAAACGGGAGATAATTACAAGGACAAGAGTGAGCAGGAAATCTATTACAAGTATGCTTCGTGGAAAATATGGAAGGCTGAATTTAACGCCTCCAAACCAGGGAACCGGCTGGCTTAAAACATAGAAGATAACGCCAACAAATATTGTGCTTGCCGCGCTGGATTGCAGTATCGCAACCATATCCTTAAGGGAGGCATATTTCCAGACTCTCCTGTACATTCCAAAAAGCGCAAAGAATGCAAGCTTAATTACAAGTATTACAATTACATAGTAACCTATATATTTGCTGTAGATTTCAAACAGGCCTACGCCACTGTATATACTTATAACTCCGCGAAGGAAAAAAGAAAAAATAAATGACGAAAAAATTACAAGTATATCAAATAAAAAAAGCCTGATTATTTTTAGCGCTGAACCTTTTCTCATAATTAAATTATATCACAATTTTAATTCTGCCTGATATTTTCCTCATAGTCCCTCCCAAGAATAATAATAACATCTGCAGAAGTCGAGTAATAATTCCACAGGTCCGAATACTCTTTTATATCATAGCTGTATAAAAGCCGGGTAAGCTGCTCAGCGTTTTTAAGTTTATCGCTTTTATAAATTACTATGGTTTGTTCAAAATCAAATTCACGGGCATTTGCAAGGCCATATATTTTAAAGTTATAATTCCTGATATAGTCCCTGAAGTCTTTCGCTACTCCTGCCACTCCGCACCCGTTATAAATCATCACGGATGTTTTTTTAACTATTGCATTATCAAGTTTAATGCCTATATCAACGCTGACTTCAAGAGGAATTACCCCCTCCTGGGAAAACCAGGCCACTTTTTCATGCACAAGGTCATATGCAAGAACATACCTTCCGGGTTTATCAGGCGCAGTTATAAACGCCTCAACCTCTGTAGACTGCCCATGGGCAACATCTGAGGGCAGAAGCGCGCGGCCCGCCCCGAAATATTCAATTTCACGCGTATCCCTGTTGTACCAGTGCCAGCCCAGCCGCACCGGTTTGTCGGATTCTGCAATCCAGTCCATGAACCCGTTATTTACAACTTTAACTATTGCTTTAAACTCCTCTCCGGGACGTATCTCATTAGGCGTTGAGCCCATATCATCATAGCTTGCCGCATAATCTACATTAACTGCAACATATTTTTCAAGAGTCGGCACCCCCTGGTAAGAAAACCAGGTCTGGCCCTCATGCACCATGTCTATCTGAAGTATATACTTGCCCGAGCTCTCAGGGGAAAGCACCTGGAAATCAATTTCAGCTTCCTGCCCGGGCCCGACAGCTTCAACAGGCAAATCGCTTCTCTTGCCTTCAAACTGCACGGTTTTTTTCGTATCAAAATCCAGCCAGTGATAGCTCAAATAAAATGAGCCGGGCTCCTGTTTCTGCCAGGTAATATTGCCGGTATTTTTTACTTTAATTTTATAATTATACAGTCTGTTTTTCAGCATGGACTTGGCAATATTTTCAGTCCCGCTTAAATACTCTATGCCGTACTTGCTGACCGGCTGGCCGAAAATAATTCTCTGCCACATTGCCTTTGCTTCATCCAAATCAGGAACCTGCACGCTTTTGGTGCCTTCATCTATCCAGTCGGGATGAGTGGGAATTATTGTAGTGCTTAAATTTTCTGTTCCAAATGAAAGCGCCGCTCTTGCATATGATATTATGCTTAAAAGATCCAGGTCCGTGCGGGTATTTTCAATTATTATAGTGAAGTAATCATTTATTTTTGAAACATTTTTAAGGTTGAGCTTCTGGTCAACAAGCTGTTTCATAATATACTGCTGGCGCTGTATCCTGCCTATGTCGCCAAGCTCTGTGGATCTGCTCCTTGTGTAGGCAAGCGCCTGCTCCCCGGTGAAGTGATGATTTCCGGCAGATATAAATGCGCCTGAAAGAGGGTCTTCGAGCGGCCTTTCAACAACAACATCAACTCCGCCAAGCTCGTCAATAAGCCTTACAAATCCCTCAAAATCAATTGTCACATAATGATTTATAACCGCATCAAGCGCAAGAGATACTGTTTTTATCATCAGCTCCTCGCCCCCGTAAGCATATGCGGCATTTATTTTATCCTCCCCGTATCCGGGAATTGCAACGAGAGTATCTCTGGGTATCGAAAGAAGGGACGCCCTTTTTTCTTCAAAGTTTATATGCAGAAGCATGATTGTATCGGCCCTGCCCTGCTCTGTTTCGGCATCCCTGGTATCGCGGCCCAGAAGAAGTATAGTGATAGGGGCCTCAGGCGTTTCAATGGGAGTGAGGACTTCCTTTATCTCAGTTGTTATGCCTGATTTAATTGTTTTATTTATATTTGCAAGATAGTAGTAAAAATAAAGGGCAACTCCTGCTCCAATAATTATTATTGCCGAAAAAAATATTATCAGGATCTTTTTGTATGTTTTAAGCCCTGACCACCTTGACTTCTTTACCTTTTCGGTGGAGTTTTTTTTACTTATATCGCTGTCAACTGTTTCTTTTTTATTATTATTCATTATATAAAGTCATCTATATTTTAAATAAAATCCAAATTTTATACACGGTTTTAAATCATAATAGGGCTACATGCCGTAAAAACTGTTCTGTTTGAGCGAACAGCAACCTTAAATTATACATGCTTATACTCATCATTTACAAGATTAATATCTGCGCCAAGGCTGGCCAGTTTTTTTTCAAACTTCTCATAACCCCGTTTTATGTGATATATGTCATATACTTCCGTAGTTCCATCGGCAACAAGCCCTGCAAGAACCATTGCTGCTCCTGCCCGCAAGTCAAAAGCTTTAACCGGCGCGCCGGAAAGCTTCTCAACCCCGTTTATAACTGCATGGTGCCCGTCAATTTTTATGTTGGCCCCCATACGGTTCAGTTCCTCAACATACATGAACCTGTTTTCAAATACATTCTCCGTTATAATTGATATTCCCGGAATAACTGAAAGAAGAACAGCAATAACAGGCTGCAGATCCGTTGGAAAGCCCGGGTATGGAAGTGTGCTTATATAAACCGGTTTTAACTTTTTTGCAGTTTTTTTAACTTTTATTGTATTATCTGATGCGCTGCTTATATCGATTCCGGCTTCTTTTATCTTCAGGCAGAAAATTTCCAGGTTTTTCCATATTGCATCAGCTATTTCAATGCTGCCCCCGCAAAGCGCTGCAGCAGTTATGAATGTCCCGGCTTCTATGCTGTCAGGCATTATCCTGTATTTTGTGCCGGCAAGTTCTTTTTTCCCCCTTATTTTAATACAATCAGTTCCCGCGCCATAAATATCTGCTCCCATGGATACAAGAAAACCTGCAAGATCAGTAATTTCGGTCTCGCGCGCAGCATTATTTATTATAGTATCCCCTTTAGCAAGCACCGCGGCCATCATAAGGTTTTCCGTTGCGCCGCGCGAAGGAAAATCAAGGTTTATTGTGGCGCCGCTCAGCCTTTGGCCATCACCCCCCGTATTTTTGTCAACAGAGCTTATTACATAACCGTGTTCAATGCTGTTTAATGCCCCAAGAGCCTCAAATCCTTTAAGGTGCAAGTCTATCTGCCTTGCCCCTATATTGCATCCGCCCGGAACTGCGACTTTTACTCTGCCGAACCTGCTTAAAAGGGGGCCCGCAACAAGAACAGATGCGCGCATTCTTCTTACAAGCTCATAAGGGGCCTCACATACATCTATTGCGCAGGGATCAATTTCAAGAATGTTTTTTTCCCTGTCAAATTCAACTGCAGCATTCAGTGTTTGCAATACCTGCACCATTGTATTTACATCTTCAATATCGGGAACATTTTCAAGCGTAACCTTGCCGCTGCCAAGTATGGATGCCGCCATTATTTTTAAAGCAGAATTTTTTGCCCCGCTTATCTTTACTTTGCCGTTTAAAGTTTTTCCGCCGTTTATTATGTATCTTGACATATAATTTGATAAATTTTTATTATTTTTTAAAAATGCACCGCTTTATTTATCTTTAATAAAAAGATGTTCCGGAACTATTTCATTAAATATATTATACAATAATATTAGAGGGCAAATATATAGAAGCAAATGAAGCGGCCCGGGGCTTTAACTCCTGAGATTTTTTAACTCCGCAATTGCCTGAAGGACTTTTCTTGTTTCCTCGGTTATCTCCTGGGTTATGTCGTGTTTCTTTCTTAGCTCCTCAAGGGTCTCGTGCCTGCTGTCATATTCAGTTATAATGGCTCTTTCAGTAAGCACCCTTGCAAGCATTCCGAAATACTCAAAATGACCCCTGCATACGCCGATATAGGTTTGCTGGCCGTCATTTACAACTTTTAATATGCCGATTTTCAATTTGGTTATAATCGGGACATGTTTCGGCAGTATGCCAAGGCTTCCGCTTAATGCAGGTACGCTTATAAAATCAACAAAGCCCTCATATACCTTTTCTTCGGGTGTGAGAACTACAATTTTAATTTTATTCTTTCCGTCTTTAGTTTTCATCAGGAAGCATCTGAATATTTTATATTAAAATCTTCAATTGCTTTGGAGGCGCGCTCCTGAACCTCTTCTATTGTCCCGGCCATGTAAAAAGGCTGCTCGGAAATATCATCATATACGCCTTCTGCAATTTCATTAAACCCTTTTATTGTATCCTCAAGGCGCACATACCTGCCTTGCCTTCCGGTAAACTGGGAAGCTACAAAAAACGGCTGGGATAAAAACCTCTCTATTTTTCTTGCCCTCTGCACTGTTGTCTTATCCTCTTCAGAAAGCTCATCAATGCCAAGTATTGCAATTATATCCTGGAGCTCCTTATTTCTCTGCAGGATTTCCTGCACTTTTCTTGCAACCTGGTAGTGCTGTTGCCCGACAAACTGAGGGTCAAGAAGCCTTGATGATGAATCCAGCGGATCAACTGCAGGGTAAATGCCGCGCTCCATTATCTGACGCGATAGCACAACTGTTGAGTCCAGGTGAGTAAAAGTGGTTGAAGGTGCAGGGTCCGTCAGATCATCTGCCGGCACATATATTGCCTGCACTGATGTAATTGAGCCTTTTTTTGTGGATGTGATTCTTTCCTGCAGCTCCCCCATCTCTGTTGAAAGCGTTGGCTGATATCCCACAGCAGACGGCATCCTTCCAAGGAGCGTTGAAACTTCCTGCCCGGCCTGCACAAACCTGAATATATTGTCAATAAACAGCAGCAAATCCTTGCCTTCAAAATCTCTGAAATATTCTGCCATTGTAAGTCCCGTAAGACCTACCCTAAGCCTTGCCCCGGGGGGTTCATTCATCTGGCCGAATATAAGCGCAGTTTTATCAAGCACGCCTGACTCCTTCATGGAAAGCCAGAGATCATTTCCCTCCCTGGTTCTTTCCCCCACTCCGCTGAATACTGAAAAACCGCCGTGTTTTGTGGCAATATTATGAATAAGCTCCATAATTATTACAGTTTTGCCAACACCGGCGCCGCCAAACATACCAATTTTACCGCCTTTGACAAAAGGGCAAAGAAGGTCTATGACTTTAACCCCTGTCTCAAAAAGCTCTGTTGAGGTTTCTATTTCATTAAAGTCAGGAGCCTCCCTGTGTATCGGCATCATAAGAGACGTTTTTACGTCTTTCTGCATTAAATCTATTGGTTCGCCAAGGACATTAAACAGTCTGCCCAGGGTTTCCCTTCCGACAGGAACTTCTATTGGCCTGCCTGTATCAGATACTTCCATTCCGCGCACCAGCCCGTCTGTTGTTGACATAGCAACGGCCCTTACCTGATTTGAACCTATTGACTGCTGCACTTCAGCAACCACTCTGCTGCCGTAAAATTGCCGGTCCTTTTCCGGCCTGGCTATCTCAACAGCAGTATAAATATCGGGAAGCTTTCCCGGAAGAAATTCAATGTCAAGAACCGGTCCCCTGATGCTTACAATGCGGCCTTTATTTGTGTAATTTTTTACATCATTTTTAATATTTTCCGGCATACTTACCTCATTATTTATTGCAGTAATTATTTGTTAATTTTATATTAATATTATCAGTCTTTTTACTTTTGCAGGCTTCTGGAAATCAGTTCCCACCCGCTGAAGCAAATAAATCATAACCTGAAACAATCTCGGATATCTCCATCGTTATCTGCTGCTGCCTTGCCCTGTGATACATAAGGTTAAGATCCTTTATAATCTCCTCAGCATTTTCACTTGCGGTTTTCATAGCCGTCATGCGGGCGCCTGTTTCGCTTGCTGTGGACTCAAGCAATATACCGTACACAACTGAATAAACATATTCGGGCAGCATGGAGCCAAGCACATCATGAAGAGACGGATCATAGATAAATTCAGGCCTGAGGCTGCAGACTCTGTCGCCTATCAATGCTTGAACCACTCCTTTTGACCTGTCCATATCCTGCGCTCCGTCATCTTGAGAACTGGCGACTGCTGCAATTTTTTTGCCGTACCGGTTTATAAAGCCGGCAAAATCCCCGCCGGTTACTGAGCTGCCGTAGATATCGCTGCCGTAAATGGAAATGGGGAAAAGCTGCCTGAGCACAGGGGTCATTTCAGCAGGATTTTTAAATTTTGTATAACATATAATCACTCTGTTAACCTCACCGGAGAGAAACCTTGACATAAGTTCCTTTGATATTTCCCTGGCATCAAGAAATTTAGGGTAATCTGAAAGGTTTTCATATACTTTCTCAATTTTATAACCGGCATACCTGAAATAGTTCTTGCCGCGTGCGCCTATTATCTCAAGCTTGACATCCTTTCCTGTGTCTTTAAAAGCTTTAACTGTTTTTTCAATTAACCTGATTACATTAACATTATATCCGCCGCAAAGCCCGCGGTCTGCTGTAATTCCCAGCACAAGCACATTATTATCGTTTTCCGGCTCAGCAAGAAGCGGGTTTTCAATACTGCCGGAAAAACAGGCAATATCCATTATAACTTTTTCAATTCCGTCAATGAAATCCCTTGCCTCAACGATCCTCTTCTGGGCCTTCCTTATCTTTGAGGATGCAATCATTTCCATTGCCTTGGTTATTTTGCGCGTTCCGCTTATACTTTTTATCCTGTTTCTTATATCTTCAGATTTTTCCATGGTATCAGTTTTTTAATTCAAAGATTTTTATTTTATCCAAAAGATTTTTTGAATTTTTCGGTTGCTTCTTTAATTTTTTCCTCAAGCGCATTGCTTATATCCTCAGATTTTATTAGCTCCGCAACTATATCTGCGCAGCTTGTGTGCATATACTGCAGATACTGGCTCTCAAAATTTTTAATTTTGCTTACCTCTATATCATCAAGATATCCTCTTGTAAGCGCAAAAAGTATCAGCACCTGGTCCTGGACATCCATGGGGCTGTACTGATTCTGCTTCAGGACTTCAACAGTCCTTTCACCTCTTGCAATCTGTTTTTTTGTCTCTTTGTCAAGTTCTGTGCCAAATTTTGCAAACGTCTCAAGCTCCCTGTACTGCGCCAGGTCAAGCCTGAGCATTCCCGCAACTTTTTTCATTGCGTTTATCTGGGCATTGCCGCCTACTCTTGAAACAGAAACGCCAGGATTAATTGCGGGCCTTATGCCCGAGTTAAACAAATCGTCTTCCAGGTATATCTGTCCGTCAGTTATTGATACAACATTTGTAGGAATATATGATGATATATCTCCGGCTTTTGTTTCAATTACAGGGATGGCGGTAAGAGAGCCTCCTCCCTTATCTTCAGAAAGCTTGGCTGAGCGCTCGAGAAGCCTTGAATGCAGGTAAAATATATCCCCGGGATAAGCTTCCCTTCCGGGCGGCCTTTTTAAAAGAAGAGAAAGCTGCCTGTATGCCACTGCATGCTTTGAAAGATCGTCATAAACAACAAGCGCATCCCTGCCGCTGTACATAAAATACTCCCCTGCTGCGCACCCGGAATAAGGCGCAATATACTGAAGCGCAGCAGATGTTTTTGCTGTGGCGCTTACTATTATTGTATACTGCATTGCGTCCGCTTCCTCGAGTTTATCCACTATTCTTGCAATTGTTGATGTTTTTTGTCCTATTGCCACAAACACGCAAAAGACATTCTTGCCTTTCTGGTTAATTATTGTATCTGTTAATATTGCTGACTTGCCGATGCTCCTGTCGCCTATTACGAGTTCCCTCTGGCCTTTTCCAATTGGAATCATCGAATCTATTGCTTTTATGCCTGTCTGGAGCGGCTCTTTTACCGGCTGCCTGTAAACAACCCCTGGAGCCATAAATTCAACAGGCCTGAAACTGCCTGTTTTTATGGGACCCTTACTATCAAGAGGATTTCCAAGAGGATCAATTATCCTGCCCAGAAGTTCATCACCTGTCGGAACCTGGAGAATTTTCCCGGTGCATTTTACAGTATCTCCTTCCTGTATTTTCTCATAATCTCCAAGGAGGATGACGCCAATATCATTTCTGTCAAGGTTTAAGATAACCCCATAGGCTCCATCCTGGAACTGGAGCATTTCACCTGCCATTGCTTTTGTAAGCCCTGATACCCTTGCTATGCCATCACCGGCTTCCATTACCCTGCCGACTTCTTCAGCAGTGGCCTCCCTTTTATAGTTATTTATTTCAGAGCTTATAAGCTGCGTAATTTTATCCGAGTCAATTTTCAATACCAATATATTCTCCCTTTAGTTCAAGAGATTTTAATTTCTGCCGCATGCCCTCAATTTTGTTCTTAATGCTTAAATCAATAACTCTCTGGCCAATTTTTATTATTATTCCACCGATTATGCCAGTGTCCACAATATTATTTATGCGAACATCCAGACCCGTTTTTATATCAACATCCTTTTTTATCTGCGCAAGCATGCTTTCCTCAAGATTTACTGCGCTTATTACATTAATCAGGATCTGCTTTTTGAACTGGTTTGCAAGTTTTACGTAATCGCTGTAAATCTGTTCAATCATGCCGCCAAGATCCAGTATGACTATCATGGCCGCAAATGCTTTTATGGCGCTGCCTGAGTCCTGCGCGGTTATTTCAAGAAGCGTCTTAATTCTCTGGTCCTGCCCAAGTGACGGATCTGAGAGATACTTCTTAAGCTCAAGATTATATAAAACAGCATCTTTTAACTGCCTTAATTCCTCCTCAGTCTGTTCAACCGCATTTTCAGCAGTTGCCAGGTTAAAAAGGGCTCTGGCATAATAGTCTGATTTAAATTTTTTATTTTCAGTGTTTTTATTCAAGTTATTAAATCCTGCGTTTACTGTTTTATTTCCTGTACTTCCTTCAGGCTTTCCTCAATAAGCCGCCTGTGATCTTCATCTGAGAGCTGCCTGCTTATTATTTTTTCAGACGCATTAATAGCAATATCAATAATTTTATCCTTGACATCTTCAACAGATCTTACTCTTTCATTCTCTATTTCCTGCATTGCAGTCTGTATTATTGCGCGCGATTTTTCATTTGCTTTTTCTTCAAGTTCATCTCTTATCCTCTTTGCCTCTTCCCTGCTCTCTTCAATTATCCGTCTCGCTTCCTTTTTGGCTGCTTCAAGATTTACTGTCTGTTCATCAATATATTTTCTGGCTTCATCCATTTTTCTTTCAGCGCTGTCAAGGTTTTCGCGTATTTCCTCCTGCCGTTTGCTAAGTATCCTGCTTACAGGTTTTGCAACAAACTTAAGAATTATTACAAGAAGTATTACAAAAACTATAACTGACCAGAAGACAGTACTGGACATTGGATTTATAATTTTAAGTACTTCTTCCAAATTGTTTACACCTCATTTAAATATATTTTTTAAAATTTAGGCAACGAAAATAAGAAGGAATGCCACAACAAGCGCATAAAGGGCAATTGCTTCTGCAAATGCAACGCCAATAA
Source organism: Actinomycetota bacterium (assembly GCA_015711775.1). Lineage (GTDB taxonomy): Bacteria > Actinomycetota > Humimicrobiia > Humimicrobiales > Humimicrobiaceae > VGAZ01. The sequence continues at coordinate 10,695 of JACVJB010000014.1, forward strand.
ACATTGCCGTATTTATCTGCCCGCTTGCTTCCGGCTGCCTGGCTATGCCTTCAAGCGCCTTTCCTACAAGGTTGCCTATTGCAATTGCAGGTCCTATTGAGCCTATGCCCATTGCAAATCCCGCTGCAATTAAAGCTGCTACTTTTGGATCCATTTAATCCTCCTGATCTAATAATATTTTTTAATGCCTTGGATTTACCACATCGCCTATGTACAGAGCCGACAGTATCGCAAAAATATATGCCTGTATTGCCGATACAAAAAGCTCAAGAAGCATCATTATAACTGCAAAAGGCACGGCGGCTATGGCTATAAAATAATTTTTAAAATAAATAATAAGGCCCAGTATTACAAAAATAATTGTATGCCCGGCAAGCATATTTGCCATAAGACGTATAAAGAGCGAAAATGGCTTTGCAATCGTGCTTATTATTTCTATAGGGACAACAATTACAAGCATCCATTTGGGAACCGCTGAAGGGGCATATGTTTTAATATA
>JACVJB010000015.1 GCA_015711775.1 Actinomycetota bacterium
CGGCTGCAGAGATGCTAATGCGGTTGCAGAAAAGATCTGCAGAGGCAGTATCGGTATTTTGCCCACAAGCACAATTTATGGAATAAGCTGTGTATATAATAATGAAGAGCTGCTTAAAAGAGTTTACGAGATAAAACAGCGCCCGGCCCATATGCCTTTTATAACGCTTATTCCAGACCAGGAATGGATAGAAAAAATTGCATGCGAGATAAATATGATTGCGCTTGCGCTTGCGCAGAAGTACTGGGTGCCGGAAAGCTGCCAACCTCTTACGCTTGTGTTAAATAAGGCAGATTGCAAACAGAACATGCAAATACAAAAAGAGAATGCGCCTGATGGCGCAAACAGGCAAACAATTGCGCTCAGGGTTGACCCTTTGCCCGTTCTAACTGAAATCCTTAAATTGACAGGACCGCTAATATCAACGAGCGCTACGATATCAGGTACGGATATTGCGCCAAAAACAATTGCTGAGGTGCCAGCGGCCATAAGGGAAAAAGTTGACTTTGCCTTTGATTTTGGAAAGCCGCTTGCCGGGTTTGCTTCCACCATTGTGGATGTTACAGGAAATGCGCCTGTCCTTTTAAGGGAGGGCAGCTTAAAATATTGTGATATTTTAAGCTATCTTGCTGCAAAGGGCTTTAGCGTGCCACAGCATACATAAAGTGTTTTAAGGCTGTTGTAATATCGGTAAAATGAAATATAATAGTTATTTTTAATTTCACAGTAAAACCGGGAGGGGATTTTGACAAAAGAAAGCAACATAAACCATACTCTTTCGCAAGTTGCAGACAATGAGATGGCAGCTATTTTAAAGAAAGAGCTGCAAAGGCAGAAAAGCCAGATAGTGCTTATTGCAAGCGAAAATTTTACTTCACAGGAAGTAATTAAAACAATGGGTTCAGTACTGACCAATAAATATGCGGAAGGTTATCCCGGCGACAGATATTATGAGGGATGCAATGCTGTTGACGAGGTCGAGGACCTGGCAATTAAAAGATGCAATTTGCTTTTTAATTCAAATTACAGCAATGTGCAGCCACACAGCGGCGTACAGGCAAATACGTCAGTTTTTCTTTCAGTGCTTAACTGTGGAGATAGAATACTCAGCATGAATCTCAGGGATGGCGGCCACCTTTCACATGGGCACAAGCAGAACTTAACCGGCAAGTATTTTGACATATTTACTTACAGCGTTGATACTGAAACAGAGATGATAGATTATGATAACGTTAAAAAGCTTGCAAAAATATCAAAGCCAAAACTTATAATAGCCGGGGCAAGCTCTTATTCAAGGATAATTGATTATGCAAAGTTCAGGGAAATTGCTGACGAAGTCGGAGCATTTTTAATGGCCGATATTGCCCATGTAGCAGGGCTTATTGCTGGAGGTATTTATCCCACATCAGTCGGCATTGCTGATTTTACCACTGCAACAACCCATAAAACCCTGAGAGGTCCGCGTGGAGGAATAATTATAGCAGATAAAAAATATTCCGGCTTAATAAACAAATCAGTTTTTCCCGGAACTCAGGGCGGACCGCTTATGCATATAATTGCAGCCAAGGCGGTGTGCTTCAGGGAGGCTCTTGATCCTTCATTTAAATTATATTCACAGAAAATTATAGAAAACTCCAAAGTTTTATGCGATTTTATGAAAGAAAAGGGCTACAGGATAGTATCGGGCGGCACAGACAATCATCTTTTTTTAATTGATCTTACGGATAAGCATTTGACCGGATATGAAGCAAGCGAGGCTCTTGCTTCAGTAGGAATCATTCTTAACAAAAATGTCATTCCTTATGACAAATTAAACCCGAATATTACAAGCGGAATAAGAATAGGAACGCCGGCTGTTACGACCCAGGGAATGGGGCCAAATCAGATGTATGAAATCGGTGAAATGATAGACTTTACATTAAAGAACAAAGACAACGGTACGGCACTTAAGAATGTTGCGCGTAAAGTAAAAGATCTTGCGGAGTCATTTCCTGTTTATTCAGGACTTTAGAAAATTATTAATGCCTGCAATAAATCGTGTTTGCATAGTTTTCATGAAAAATTGGTTTAGTATTCAGGAATAAAAAGCTTAATCCTTTTATCAGGGTAATGTTTTGAGCTTTTAGTTACAAGTATTAAATCCCCGTTAATTGCAGTTGCGGCAATTATACAGTCATAAAGTTCCAGTTTATAACCTTTGTATAAATTTTTTATTTCATATGCATCAGTTACAAAATCTGTAAAATTCATGTTTTTCCATGACGAAACAACGTTTACTTCCTCTATTAACTTTTTAGGAAACCTTATAGTTTTAACTATTCTTTCCAAATATTACCGCCTTCTTTCCCGGCTTTGTTGAATACAATTTTATGTTATTATAAATACAATATTATTAAAAATATATTACATGAGTTACACGAATTAAAAAGAATTTTTTTAATACAGTACATGAAGTTTAGAAAATTATATGAAGGAATCAGCCTGTTTTCTTAAAAAGCCTGGCTGCAAGAATTCTCTGTCTCTGGTTGTAATCATTTTCTGTTTCCAGGCTTTGCAGATCCACGCCGTTTTTTAATGCGTATTTTTCTACAAGTTTTTTCAGGCCTGGCGCTGTTACCGGGTCCGTCTCAAATAAAACAGCGGAAAAATCCGCATCAAGAAACGGGAAAATTTTTTGCAGTATTTTTTCATAGACTTTAAGTCCGTCATCTCCGGCAATAAGCGCCTCCTTTGGCTCATAAAGCTTTACTTCTTCAGGAAGGTTACTGAAATCCCGGGTGGAAATATACGGGGGATTTGATACGACAATATTAAAACTATTCATATATTTTTGTACAAAAGCCGGATCATTTTCGCAAATAATATCAGCTTTTATAAACTCAAGTTTTTTACATTTTGAGCTGTCAAGGATTTTTGCGGCATTTTGGATGGCAATGTTTAAAGCGTTTTCGCTGTATTCAGTGGCAATAATGTGCCAGCCTGCCGGATGCCCTGAAATGTTGGCGGGAATGTTTTTACTGATATAATTATCCATTTCCTGGGCAAGGCTTATTGCAATTGCTCCGCTTCCGGTGCCTATTTCAAGTATATTTATAATTTTTTTGCAGTCCTGCGAAATAATTTTACTGAAGGTTTTGTCCAGTATTTCTTTTACAGCAAATAATGCGCTGTCCACCAGAAGCTCAGTCTCCTGCCTTGGTATCAGTACATTATTATCTACAAATAGTTTAATGTTTCTGAAATGAGCTTCATTAAGTATATATTGTACGGGCATATGTGCTGCGCGCTTCTGAATATATTCCTTAAAAGCCGCAAGCTTCCCGGGATCCGGTACGCTGTCGTAATTCAGGTAAAGCTGCATTCTTGAAAAACCAAGTACGGAAGAAAGAAGGAGTTCTGCAGAAATTCTGGGATGCTGTATTTCTTTTTTTAAAAAGTAGTTTTCTGACCAGTCAAGAAGCTGTTTTACAGTCCATATTCGCCTGTTGCCCTGCAAGTAATCACTGCTCCTAAATATTTAACTTCTCAAGTTTTTTCTCTTCATCAGCGATTCTTAAGGATTCTATAAGTTCGGTTATATTACCTTCAAGTATATCCTCAAGTTTATAGAGTGTGAGGTTTATACGGTGGTCTGTTACCCTTCCCTGAGGATAATTATATGTCCTTATTCTTTCGCTCCTGTCTCCGGTGCCAATCTGCAGGCGCCTGTTTTTTACCTGTTCGTCAAGCTGTTTCTGTTCCTGTTCCTCAAGAAGCTTAGCCCTTAAAATCCTCATGGCTTTTTCCTTATTCTGAAGCTGGCTTTTTTCATCCTGGCATGATATTACAATTCCTGTGGGAAGATGCGTTAGCCTGACCGCGGAATCAGTGGTGTTTACAGACTGACCGCCGGGCCCGCTTGAGCGGAACACGTCAATTTTTAAATCCTTCTGCTCAATTTTGACTTCAACATCTTCAGCTTCTGGCAAAACGGCTACTGTTACAGTGGATGTATGTATGCGGCCGCTTGACTCTGTAACGGGTACTCTCTGTACCCTGTGAACTCCGGACTCGTATTTCATGTCCGAATAGACGCTTTTTCCACTCACTTCAAATATTATTTCCTTGAAACCGCCAATGCCAAGGGGGCTGGAGCTAAGAACATCATGATGCCATTTTTTACTTTCAGCATATCTTGTATACATCCTGTAAAGCACCTCTGCAAAAAGAGCGGCTTCATCCCCGCCGGCGCCTGCCCTTATTTCAATAATAACATTTTTTGCATCATTGGGGTCTTTTGGAGTTAAAAATAGTTTCAGTTTTTTTTCGGTTTTTTCAATCTCTTCTCTGCTTTTTGAAAGTTCGTCAGCAAGAAACTGCTTCATTTCATCATCTTTTTCGTTTTTTAACATTTCCCTTATTTCATCTGCTGACGCCAGAAGCTGCCTGTACTTTTTTGAATAAATGACTATTTCCTCAAGTTCAGATATTTTCCTGCCGTAGTCCTTTATTTTTTCAGGATCATTTGCAACATCCGGGCCTGAAAGTTTTTCAACAAGCCTGTTGTATGTGTCTTCATAGCTTTTAACTTTTTCCAGCAAATCAACCATAAGATTTGAATTTTATTTATATTAATAACGAATGAAGCATATTTACAGCATTGAATCTTTAAAAAAATCAGGCGTTTATTGCAACATCATCAGGCTTTGAGATAATTTTTTTCTCAACCTCATTCTGCGCTTCACTGTTTTCAGCCTCAAGTATTTTCTTAAGTGAAAGGCTTGCCACTTCAAGCTGCGCATCGTCGGGTTCGCGTGTTGTTATTTTCTGGAGAAGAAGCCCGGGATAAAAAAGAATATTAACAATTCTGCTGCGGCTGAATTTTCCTGCAAACCTTATAAGCTCATAAGATATTCCGGCAATTACAGGAATAAGAAGAACCCTTGATATTATCCTTAAATACAGCGGAGGTTTTCCGAGAAGGGCAAATACAAAAAGCGACACTATCATAACTATGAGAAGAAAACTTGTTCCGCAACGCAAATGGAGCCTGGAGTATTTCCTTATATTCTCAGGTATAAGTTCTTCCCCGTATTCATATGCCTGTATGGTTTTATGCTCTGCGCCATGATACTGAAAAAGCCTTTTTATGTCTTTCATGAAGGATATTAATGCAATATAGGAAATAAGGAAAGCTATCCTTATTAATCCCTCAAGAAGATTAAACAGTATGGTGCTGGATATAAAACCTGAAAAAGATCGGCCTATTACCGTTGGGAGAACAAAAAAAACGCCTACTGTAAAAAGAAGCGCTATTGTAACTGAAATTCCCATCTGTTTTTTTGACATCTGCACTTCCTGCCCGGTAGATTCATTCACGGAATAGCTTAATGCCTTAAAGCCGAGCGAGAGATTTTCCACAAGCGCAACGACACCCCTTATAAAAGGAAAACCCAGCACTTTTTTCCTGTTCATGATGGATATTTCCTTAAATACATCGGTGGCAATTGTGTTATCCGGCCTGCGCACTGCAATTGCCCAGAAACGTCTGCTTCGCATCATCACACCTTCAAGTACTGCCTGGCCGCCTACATTCAGTTTATTCATTAAAATCACTTGCCTTAGGCGGCGCCTCACATTTGAACTTGCCCTCCGGACACGGACCCCTGAGGCAGTTTGGGCCTGCTTTTTCAAAAACAACCGGGCTTACCTTTTTTACAAGCTTAAGCATTACAATCGCAAGTTCTTTTATTTCCCACTGCGCCCTGCTGCAGCATCTGACAGTAAAAAAATGCAACAGTTCCCTGCCGTTCATCGTAACAATTATTTTTGTTTCTGAAGCTGCAGGAAGTATATACCTTGCATCTTCAGCCTCAACACCGGATTTGAGCATCTCTTCATAAAAAGAATGAATGCTTTTTATCATCGATTCAAATTTACCCAAAACCCTGCTGTTACCCGCCACAGCCGGCGGAGTTATGTATTCAAAGTTATCAAAAAATTTCACATATCTCTGCGACTGCTGATTATATGAGGCAAGCCTGTGCCTTACAAGCTGGTGTGTGAGCGCCCTTGATACTCCTTCAACGGCAAAGGTAAAAGTTATATGTTCAGTTGTGCTTAAGTGTCCGCTTTTTACAACAAACCTTACAAGTTTTTGGGCTTCTTCATTTGTCAGATTTTCAAAAAGCTCTTCCCCGCCTGCAGGCGAGTAGCACAGCCTTGCAGCAACCGCAACCGTTTTTTCGGGCTCAGGCGTATATTTGACTAATTTGACTTTCATTTTATTTCTTTACTTTTTTAAGCCTTTTCTGGAACCTGTCTACCCGGCCGCCGCTATCAACAAGTTTCTGTTTACCGGTATAAAAAGGATGGCAGTTTGAGCATATATCCACATGCAGTTCTTTTTTTACAGATCTGGTCTGGAAAGTGTTCCCGCATGAACATGTTACAGTGCAGTCTATGTATGCGGGATGAATATCTTTTTTCATTTTTACAACCTCACAATTAATTAAATTTAAAGTATTTATAACAATATTAAAACCATTACCACAAAGACGATATATTATCATAACTGAATTTTTTAGTAAATAAAAACCAGTTTATGCCAAAAAGTGATTAATTTCGCCTGAGGGCATAAGACAGTAAAAAAAATAAAGAGCCGCCCCTTTATATCCATGCAGGGTTTTGTTTAAATAAAATATTTCAGTTATACTGTCTTGAATTTAAAGAAGACTTATTATTCTGAAGGCTGGTGTTTATAACATTTAAAAAGTCCGCATTGGTTTTTGTTTTATGCATATAATCAATTAACTGTTCCAGGGCAACTTCAGGTTCTTTCTCATGTATTATCCTCCTGAGCTTCCATACCTGTGCAGCCTCTTCATCCTCCATTAAGAGCTCTTCTTTACGTGTTCCGGAACGCAATATATCAATTGCCGGGAAAATCCTCTTATCAGCAAGTTTTCTGTCAAGATTAATTTCCATATTGCCTGTTCCTTTGAATTCCTCGAATATAACATCGTCCATGCGGCTGCCGGTATCAATTAATGCCGTGGCAAGTATTGTCAGGCTGCCGCCATCTTCAATATTGCGGGCGGCTCCAAAAAACCTTTTCGGCGGAAACAGCGCTGTTGAATCAACGCCGCCGGAAAGCACCCTTCCGCTTGCAGGGATTGAAAGATTATATGCTCTTGCAAGCCTTGTTATGCTGTCAAGCAGTATAAGCACATCTTTTCCATGTTCAACAAGCCTTTTTGCCCTCTGCAGCACAAGTTCTGAAACCTGTACATGGTTTTCCGAAGGCTGGTCAAAGGTTGAGCTAATAACTTCCCCTTTTACTGAGCGCTCCATATCGGTTACTTCCTCGGGCCTTTCATCAACAAGCAGGACCATTATATATACTTCAGGATTATTTGTAGCAACGCTATTTGCAATATCCTTCAGTATTGTTGTTTTTCCAGCTTTTGGCGGCGAAACAATAAGACCCCTCTGCCCTTTTCCAATTGGCGCAATAAGGTCAATTATTCTTGCTGTAAGATTATGGTGTGTGGTCTCAAGCCACAGTCTTTCCAGTGGATAAATTGGCGTTAAAGTCTCAAAAGGTTTTCTTTTTCTGATTGCTTCAGGATCGCTGTCATTTACTTTTTCAATCCGCAGAAGCGCATTATATTTTTCATTATCCTTTGGCGGCCTTACAACACCAAATACTTCATCGCCCTGCCTTAAATGAAACCGTCTTATCTGTGACTGGGATACATAAATATCATTTGGCCCCTGCAGATAACCGTTTGACCTTAAGAAACCGTAACCCTCAGACAAAATATCAAGAATTCCCTTCATTTTTTCTTCATAAACTTCAATTTCAGCCTCTGCTTTCTTTTCCGGCGCTGCTGAAGTAGATTTTTCCTTTTCATCTTTTCCAGTTTCAGCAACTGCTGCAGCTTCAACAGGCATTGATTCTTCAACCGACTGCACAACTGGTTCCTGGTTTTCAGCAGATGGCTGTTGACCTGCAATTATTTCTTCCTGTATAAATCCGGCTTCCGGCTGTTCAGAACCTTTAGCATGCGCAGATATTTTTTCAATAAGGGCGTCCTTTTTTAAAGTTGAGATCCCCGAAATCTTTAGTTCTTTTGCAAGTTCCTTAAGACTGGCCAGAGTCATAGCTTCAAGCTTGCCGCTGCTTAAATCTTTTTTTTCTTCCAGCAATTTATAGTGCTCCTTTCAAAAAATCCCGCTTATTAATTATAGATGGGATTATTTTTTAAATGATAGTTAAAAAGATTTGTAAAATTTTAAAATGAAAAATTATTTTAATTATAGGAGTTAAATGATTCCTTAATGTTTAATTTCGCTATATTTCCAGAACAAATGAATAAAAAATGAAAAATGAAGATTGCCTCTATCCTCACAACTTTATTACCTGTATTGTGAAGATATTATCCACATATTAAAAAAAATGCAAGGAAAATTTTTTTTAGCCGGACATTTTTTATAACAAATGCCCGGCTTTAATTATTAGCCTACCTGTGGCAGTTTTTTAAGGGATTCTTTTATCTTCTCTTCAGGATAAGCAAAATCTTCTATTTTACCGTCAAGATATGCCTCGTATGCGCCAAGGTCAAGATGCCCATGGCCGCTGAAATTAAATACTATTGTTTTTCCCTGGCCGCTTTCTTTGCATTTAAGCGCCTCATCTATTGCGGTCCTTATTGCATGTGTGGTCTCAGGCGCGGGAATTATGCCTTCAGTCTTGGCAAATATGATGCCGGCTGTAAAAGCTGCAGTCTGGGGTATTGAAACAGCATCTATGATTTTTTCATTTACAAGAAGGCTCACCTGCGGAGCCATTCCATGATACCTGAGCCCTCCTGCATGAATGCCGGCAGGCACGAAATCATGTCCCAGCGTATACATTTTTGCAATAGGCGCCATTTTTGCAGTATCACCATAATCGTATGCAAAGGGACCTTTTGTAAGCGTCGGGCATGCATCAGGCTCTACAGCTATAATCTTTACATTGCTGCCTTTCATCTTGTCGGCAACAAACGGGAACGTAAAACCTCCGAAATTGCTTCCTCCGCCTACGCAACCTATCAGGATATCCGGGGCATCTCCTGCTATTTCAAGTTGTTTTTTTGTTTCAAGGCCCACAATTGTCTGGTGCAGAAGCACATGGTTTAGGACACTTCCAAGAGAGTATTTTGTGTGACCCCCGCTTTTAACGGCATCTTCAACTGCTTCGCTTATAGCTATTCCAAGTGAGCCGGGCGAGTCTGGGTCCTGGGCAAGTATCGCTCTTCCTGCATCTGTTCTGTCTGTAGGTGAAGGAAATACCTCTGCGCCCCACATCCTTATCATAGTTTTTCTGTAAGGTTTCTGATTATAGCTTACTTTTACCATATATACTGTCACGTCAAGGTCAAACAGGCTGCCGGCAAAAGAAAGGGCGCTTCCCCACTGGCCTGCGCCTGTTTCAGTTGTCAGCCTTGTTGTGCCTTCTTTCTTATTATAGTATGCCTGCGCAATTGCAGTGTTTGGCTTGTGGCTTCCTGCAGGGCTTACGCTTTCATTCTTATAGTAGATTTTTGCAGGTGTGTCCAGGTATTTTTCAAGCCTGTCTGCGCGAACCAGCGGAGTTGGCCTCCACATCCTGTAAATTTCTATCAGTTCTTTGGGAATGTCTATAAATCTGTCCATCGATACTTCCTGCATTATAAGCTCCATTGGAAAAAGCATTGAAAGATCATCGGGCGTAAGCGGCTTGCCTGTCTGCGGGTGCAGGGGCGGGTCAAGCGGTTTTGGAAGATCCGGGTTAATGTTATACCATTGCCTGGGCATATCCTTTTCAGATAAATATATCTTTTTTTCTCTTTCATCTAAAGTCATATTGATTCATCTCCTTATGTTTTTATATTTGCTGATTATAATCTTGTTTTTTTCTATTGTTAATTTTTTTAACCTTATACTAAGCTAAATAAATTTTATATTTTATTTTTTAAGTCTATAAAATATTCTTATACACATTTGTTCCGGAAGTTATTATGCCCAATAGCAAATATTCCGGATAATTCTTTATTTGAGCTTTCTCAGCTCAAAGTCCATAAGAACTGCCGTGGTGTTTCCCTAAACGACATTTTAATCACCTTTGCCTTTCAAGTTTAAAAAATCTTATTATTTATATATGAATTTATGAAATCAGTTAAATCTGTTTTTTAATAAAAACTATGCTTCTGCATACCTTCCCTTAAAAACAAAAAACCTCTGACATCCCTACAGTAAATGTAGAGACGAGAGGTTTAATTCCCGCGGTGCCACCCTACTTCACGGCAAAGCCGTGCTCTTTTAATCAGGTACACTTGATACCTTATCCCATGATAACGGGGGAATCCGTATCGGCATACTTTCTTTTATTCCAGCATTAATAGATTTGTGCCGATCACCTCACAGGTCCATTCACTCACCAGTAATGCAGCTGCCATCTCACCGCCAGCAGCTCTCTGTATACCACTTAATGACTTACTATTCCTGATCACAGGCTTTATAGCAATATCCAGTTTTCAAAAATGCATGCTTAATACGCCTAAGCTAAAAATTATATTACATTTAAACATATAATCAGGAAAATGCAAGCATTTTTTACAAAAAATATTTGAGATTTGATCT
>JACVJB010000016.1 GCA_015711775.1 Actinomycetota bacterium
TTATTTTAAAACCTGATGCCCTTAAAAGTGACACAATATATGCGGGGTGATAATCCAGTATAGTTTGGCCAATCTGCAGGGGCTTTTCATTAAATGGAGAAGTTTTTAACCTGCCAATAATATACTTTAAAATATTCTTAAGATTTCTTTTATTTGCAAATTCAACAAAAAAAATACTTCCGGGTTTTAATGTGCGGGATACTTCCGAAAAAAACTTCCCCGGATTTTCAAGATGATGAACAACTCGGACAGAAACAGCCGCATCTATTATATTATTTTTAAGCGGAAGCTTATTGACATCTGCAGCAACAAAAAATATGCGGGACATTTTTTCTTCATCATTATTTAAATAAGCCCTGACTGTTTCTTTTGCATTTCTCAGATTATTTAAAGAGTAGTCCACCAATATTGCAGCCCTGCTGCCGGCGTATATTTCAAAAAGCCTGCCGTATCCGCAGCCAAGATCAGCAAAAATTTTTCCTTCAGCACTATAATTTTTTAACAGTTTCCTTATTGCAATTCTTTCGGCAGCATCTTCATAAGCTCTGCTGCCACCCTGCCAGAACTGCCTGTAATCATAATTTTCATAATCTGATTTTCTTATCAAATTGTCCGCCTTTTATATTTTTGTATTAAAAAATACTGCAAAAAATTTTTCAAATATTAAATTTTATCTGCAGTACATCCCCGTCTGCTACAGTATACTCCCTGCCTTCAAGCTTAATTATGCCCTCCTCCCTTGCTCTTGCCACAGAACCGGCGGATAAAAGGTCGCCGAAGTTTATAACTTCCGCTTTTATAAAGCCTCTCTGCATATCAGAGTGGATTTTACCTGCCGCTTCCAGTATGCATGAATTCCTTTTTAGAGACCATGCCCTTGCTTCATTTTTATTAATAGTATAAAAGGTTATAAGATCAAGCATTGAGTAGCACTTATTAATAAATTCTGCAATACTGCCAGTGCCGATACCAAGTTCTTTTCTATAAAGAATCTGTTCCTCTTCAGGAAACTCGCAAAGCTCATTTTCAATTTTACCGTATATCTTTATGACAGGCCTTTCCTGCACTTTGCAGGCAATCTTTGAAAAAAGAATTTCTGATGCTTTTTGCTCACTTACATTTGCTATAAACATCACAGGTTTAAAGCTCAAAAGATTAAGATCTGCAAAAAGCTGCGGGCTTGTTGAAAGGGCCAGAAGCGCTTTTTCAGTACTGGAATTATTTAGCAGATCTTTAACTTTACTGATTAATATCATATTTTCCTTTGCGGCCGCATCCCCGGATTTTGCAATACTTGCATATTTTTCAAGGCTTTTTGACAGGGTTTGCATATCAGCGATGATAAGTTCTGTATTTATTATATCAATATCATTGGCAGGATCGATTTTACCGCAGGGGTGCGCAACATTTTCATCAGGAAAACACCTTATGACATGCGCAATAACGTCAACTTCCCGTATGCTTGCAAGAAACCTGTTTCCGAGGCCCTCGCCCCTGCCTGCTCCTTCCACAAGCCCTGCAACATCAAGTATTTTTATTGAAGCATAGGTTAGCTTTTGTGAATCATATATTTTTGAAAGAGATTTTAAGTTACTGTCAGGAACATTTACAATACCCTGGTTTGGTTCGATGGTACAGAAAGGAAAATTTGCCACAGCAGCATGGGCCCTGGTTATTGCGTTAAAAATAGTTGTTTTACCCGCATTGGGAAGACCTATTATGCCGACCTGCATGTTAAAAATAAAAGTCCTGTAATTATATAATATCAATTATCCAGGAATATATATTACAGGACTTAGACTTTAAGTAAAGTTATTTCTTTTTGCCTTTACCTTTATCTTTGCTTTTGCCTGCCATCCTTCCTCCCCTCTCCGCCAAATTTTAATAAAATCACATTAATAATAATTCTAAATAAAATAAATGCAATATGATTTCAGATATTTTTTAGAACTCCTGCAGGGCATTATCCGGGGACTGTTTAATATCTGCTGACAGTAACTTTTCTCCATGTTCTGCCATATCTTCGGGCTGCTTTTTTTGAGCCTGAGCCAGCGCTTTCTTTTTCGGTTTCACAGTTAAGTCCGCCTGGCTTTTTTTATTGCCAAACTCAAGGCTTAAAGCAACCACGTCTGCAGTAATGTTTACAATATTGTATTTCTTGCCTTCCTTGTTTTCCCATGATCTTAAATTCAAGTGGCCGCCAAGAATTACCCTGTCACCTTTTTTAAGGTCCGCTGCACAGTTTTCAGCAAGGCTGTTCCAGGCAGTTACATTAAAATAATCAACTGTATTATTCTCCTCTCCGCTTAAATCGCGCCATTTCCTGTTTACTGCTATACCCATTTCTGCAATTGCCATTCCTTCATTTGTGTACTTGAGATCTGGATCCCTTGTTAAATTTCCCAGAAGATATGTATGGTTTATATTTGCCATTTTTAAATTCCTCCTTAATAATTACTGGTAAATATAGTCAAATCTGTATCTTTTGCATAATCCGAATGCCTCATCCCAGGGATATGAAATTTCTGTTTTGGAAACCGATACTACGCTGCACCCCTGTTTGCCAAAAATTTTCAAAAAAGCAAAATCAAATTCTTTTACAACTGATATTGCAACTCTGTCGTATGAAACGGATAGTTCTTTTAATCTGCAACCGTTTTGCAATGCAATTTCATTTGCCGTATTTTGAGCATTGTACTTTTCAAGAAAAAGCAGATCCTGCGATACTGCAAGAACCGCAGCATCGGCAGCCTTTCTGCTTACCGACATTGCAGCAAATATCCTGCAGCAGTCTGCCATAAGTAAAAATATAAATGAAAATATAATTACCAACACAAGCGACAGTATGGATATATTGCCTCTTGAAGATAACTTAATTGCTGCTGATCTTTCATTCATCTGCACATTCCATTCTCATAGCAGCCGCGCTATTAATATGCATGCTTTGGCCTGTTAATATTTTTATAACTTTTGCCACTCCGTCATAATGGTAATTTACCTGTACTCTCACAATGCTTCCGGTATCGCGGCCGCTGCCTTGTCCTGGAATTATATTTGTCTCAACCCTGCTGCCGCCTTTATTTTCAAGAATTTCTGAAACACATTTCTGCCCTGCATTATCTGAGCCTGTAGTGGCAATAATCCTTGCGCTTTCATGGGCAGCATGTTCAACAAGATTCTGAAGATATACCAGGTGGCCTGCCTGGATAACTGCAAATATTATAAGGAAAAGAAACGGCGCAACCATGGCAAATTCAAGGGATGCCTGCCCGCGCTGCCATGTTATAATAGCCGGGTTTTTTATCCTTCCCGGAATAAATATTTTTTTGCAGTATTTTATTAAATGCATATTATCTCTCATTCAATTCTTTATAGCCTGATTTTTCAGTAACTCATTAAATGTGGACAGCCTTTATATATTTATTGTTAGATTTTCCAATTATTTTCCCCGGCCGGGAATTTTCTTTGTTCATTTAACTTTCCTGCCGCCAGTGAGCAAAGCTGTTTTTAGCGGCAATAAATCCACTTTGAACTACTGTCTTTACACCATTGATGATATTTTGGAAAACACCTTTGAGATTATGTCAATTATCATCGGTTTTCCGACTGCCACAAGTATAGCGCTTATAATTCCTGCGATTACCAGCACAAGAGCGTATTCCATGGTGGACTGGCCGTGCTGACCCTCCAGATTCACCCTTTCTTTTAACTTGTAGAATAAATTAATAATGATTTTCACCCCCTTTCATATTGTATTATGTTTTTTTTCCTGCACCCCCTTTTATATCTGATGTTAAAAAACAAATAAGCCTGCGCCAACAGTAAAAATCAGTGGTCCCCCCACAAGCATTACAAAAGCAGGGAGTATTAAAAAAGTCAGGGGAAACAGCAATAGTACTGATGCCCTTCTTGATTTAATTTCGCTTTTCTGGCTTATTTCAAACCTTACAAATCTTGACTTCTGACGCAGTATTTCATTAATGGAAGAACCGTATTTTTCTGCCTGAAGCATTAAAAATATTAAGTTTTTAAAATTTTCTACATTATTTCTTGAAATGAAATTATTATAAGCTTCAATTCTGCTCAATCCGCTGTTTATTTCTTTAAGGAAAAAACCTATTTCCGCTGTTGCGCTGCTTCTGTGATTTTCCACCAGTATTTTTAGGCAGTTATACATATTCTGCCCTGTCATGGCAGATATATAGAGAAGGTCAATAATATATGGAAGGTCTCTTGTAAACTCTTCCGATTTTAAAACTGAAACTCTTTTTATCAAAATATCAACAATAAAAAAACCCGCAATGCCTGCTGCAGCAGCTGCAATTATTGAAGAGTAAATATTTTTCATAAGAGCTGCCGATATAATTATGAATATAAATGAAAGCATGAATTTTAACCCTATTAAAACTCTGTAATCAGCCGATGGAGGCATTTTTTCTGAAATTATGCAGAAGTTTTCCTTATATGAGTCTATTTTTGACCTGCTTATAAACCTTTCAAAAAAAATACCTGCCCTGCCTGCTGAACGCACAAGAAGATTTTTTATATTAAAGCCTGCAGGCAGCTTTGCACCACTGTCTTTGAAAAACCTGTACCTGACTGCTGCAGAATTAGTATGCCCCTCATCCATATCGCTTCCGCTGTTGTCCGGAGGCTCCTTAAGTATACTGCCTGTAATAATTATTCCGGCTATTTCCAGAATGGCCCCTACCGCCAGCAAAATATTTCCGGTCCTGCTTGAAAAAAACTCCGCTATGGTTTCATTCATGAAAAAAAACATAACTGCAAGCGCAGCAACAGGCATAAAGGCTATTATGTTTGCTGAATAACGGCTTTGAAGGGTAAAGGATCTTGCCGCTGAACGCACCTTAAGGCTTTCCTGAAGTGTTTCAACAATATTGCCCAGCATAAAAACAAGATCCCCTCCAATACTGTTATTTAGCTTTAAAGCAGTGGATATAAGACGGGCCTCCCTGCTGGAGCACCTTTTTGCAAAATTATCCATTGATTCATTAAACGAAAAGCAGGTTTTCAGCTCATCAGCAAGCTGTCTTATATATTGCTTAAGGGGAGGTTTTGTCCAAAGAACTGATTCCCTGACAATAATTCTTACTGATTTGCCCGCTTTTACCATCACTATTATATTTATTACAAATTCAATTAACTGGCCATGCAGGACTTCCAGTCTTTTTTCATTTACCGCTGAATATGCAGAAGACATTATAAAAAAGATGCATACCGTTAAAAAAATGCTGAAAATAATATTGTCAAAAAAAATATAAATTACTGCTGCGATAAAAATATGGAACAAAATGGCAAAAAGCATTCTTTTCTTTGCGCATATGTTTTTATAAAAATCAAAAATCTTAATCAGTAAAATCTTTTTTCCTCCAGTTTATTTTCTCTGAAAAAGCAGGCATGTTACCTGTAAAAACAAATTCTGTTTTATTGTCTTTAAAACCTGTTCTGAAAATATCCCTTATTATTATTGCCGTATCCCGGTCATTGCAGCCGTTTTTCTTTACAATCTCACTGATAAACGCCAGTCTCCTGGTTCCCTCTTCATTTCTTTCAAGGTGTATAACCATATCTATGGAAGACATTATAATTCTCTTCGCTGAAGCCGGCGTCAGATTGGAAGCAGACATTAAAAGCATTGTCTCAAGCCGGCTTACAAGATCATATGGTGAGTTTGCATGTATGGTTGTCATTGAACCTTCATGTCCGGTATTCATGGCCTGCAATACATCGATTGCCTCCACGCCCCTTATCTCGCCCACAATTATTCTGTCCGGCCTCATCCTCAGCGAATTTTTTATAAGGTCCCTTAGTGTAATTTCACCCCTGCCTTCAAGATTTGCCTGCCTGCTTTCAAGGCATATAACATGCTTTGCATTAAGCGCAAGCTCGACTGTATCTTCAACAGTTATTATCCTCTCGCTGTCAGGAATATAATTGGAAATTACATTTAAAAAAGTAGTTTTACCGGTAGAAGATGCTCCTGACACTATAATGTTGAGCCTGTTTTTCACACAACTTTTTATAAATTCCGCGATTTTTTCATTTATGGATCCGCATTTCAGTAAATCGCCGGCAGTTAACAAATCTCTATTGAATTTCCTTATGGTTACAACCATGCTGTTTACTGCTACAGGTGGTATCACTACATTAATTCTTGAACCGTCAGCAAGCCTTGCATCTGCGTACGGGATGCTTTCGTCAAGCCTCAGTCCAAGAGGGCTTATAATTTTCTCAACAGTATTTCTTAAATGCTGCATGCTGTTAAAAACTGCGCATGTTTTTCTTATGTACCCGCCTGTTTCAATATATATGTCATTCCAGGAATTTATCATGACTTCGGTTATTTTTTCATTTCGCATAAGATCGCTTATTGGCCCGTATTCAAACAGCTCCTCATATATTTGTTTTAATAAATAAGATATATTTTCTTTTCCTATTATTATTTTTTCGCTTTCAATTATTTTTTTAAGCAACTGATGCAGACATTTTAGCCTGCTTGAAGGGCTCAGTTTATACATCATGTCAACGTCAATACAATTTACAAGCTTTTTTGAAATATCCGTTAATGTAAAAGCATCGACGCCGGCTTCTTTTTTATTAAGTTTTAATGATTCAGCCATTGAGAAATTTATATTTTTCAAATGATTGTTTTTAAATCGCCTAACCTGTAGCCTATCCCCTGTTACCTACATATATATTTCCTCATACATTGCATCCGCAAAATCCCTTAGCGCTTTAACGGTTCTAAGGCAATAGTCAAATACTGCAAACGGTCCCCTTGTAAGGTATAGATATTCAATATCCCGGTCATAGGGTATAAAGGTTTTTACAGGAAACCTTAAGGTATTCATTATACGGGCAGGCGATATGACAGTTTTTAAATTAAATTTATTTACAAGCAATTCAAGCTTCAAAGAAGCGCTTTCACAAAAGAAATTAGAAATGAAGTTTTCAAGATTAATTACAGAAATATAGTCAGCCTGCGATACAAAGACAAATTTATCAATCCTGTCTGAAAGGCTTTCCTGCATACCAAAAAAGTAATAAAAAGGCAAATCAACCATTACAAGGTCATAATAGTTTAAAAGGACACCAAGCAGTTTTTCGATCCTGCCGCTCTCGTGGATTTTTATTTTTTCAAACTTTAATGAAGGCAGGATTATATTTAAGCTGCTATCAAGATTTATCACCAGCTTTTTCAGCATTGCAGCATCTATTTCTGAAAAATTGCAGGTTATATCGCCCTGGTCCCTTATAAAGTCCCCTGTTATATTAAATGCTATCCGGGAATCTTTTTTACCCGCCTGCATATCAAGCAGGAGCACATTTACATTTTTATTTTTTGCAAAATACGCAGAAATTGTATTTACAATGAAGCTGCACCCGCTTCCCCCTGTAATTGAGGAAAATACTATTGTTTTTGAGTTCTTAATCTCAAACACATTCGGCGCAGTTTCCGGACTTTCTTGGCCAAAAGCATCGCAGTGTACCGGTTTTAATTTTTTTTCCTTTAATAAAATGTCTGATTTTGCATTATTTTTCATTTTTTAAAACCATGCCTTTCAATTAATCGGGTGCAAAAAGTTACAAAAAAATAAAACAGTATTCTTTACTTTTTCTATCCGGGGCATATCGCAATATTTAAAGTCCCCAGTTGAAGCGATAGCATTATTTTCTCCGACTCCTCCGGAGTAAGGTAAAAGGTAAGAATAAGCAGGTTTGCCGGACTTTGTTCTCCTTCACTGAAAAGACCTGTAAAAAATGAATCACTGCTGGCGCTGTTTTTTTCCGGAGTATTTAAAAGACCAGGGTCTTTATCATGTTCATTTGTGCCGATACGTATTATTTCCTTATACTGCAGTACGATTTCGGAAATAAATTCACCCGATCTGTCGTCGTAATAAGTTGAAATAATGTCAACTTTATCCCCGGCTCCAATAAGCGCATGCTGGCCGTAATAATTTACGGGTATGCTGACTGCCCGAAAGCCTGCAGGAATACAGGAGGAGAATTTAAGATAGCTATTTTGCTGCGCAGTACTTCCTTCGAGCTTATCCGAGCTAATAATTTCTCCTTTGTGCAAATCTGTATGCGCTTTTTTACCTGATATATCCCTGATATCAGTAAGATATTTCCCGCTATACATCTCATCCGTTATATTGATTACATTAAGAATATCTTCTGTAATTACAGTACCGGATGCAACGTCAACTGCTGCTGTATATGCTTGCCTGTATGAATTACTCTCAGAGTCATTGTCTGATGATGTTTTAAAATACCAGAAAATTAGCAGAAAGATTAATACAGCAAGAACTGCCGCAATCACTATTATTTTTTTTCTTCCAAGAAATATATTCACCCTGTTCAAAAAAACCGCCTTTTTTAAAAATATTAAAATAAGTTTTATGCATAATAACATATATATACAAATATGTAAATATATAAAATATTATTTTTAATTTTTATAATTTTTGCCGATTGAAATTGTAATTTCTCCAGTATAAGCTGACTGGTGAAGCATTGATGTGAATTAAGTTTAAACAATTGCATAGGTACCTAAGCACTGAAGGGAGTTAAACTCTGCTCTAACTAATTATTAAAAAAAGCATTATGAAGGAAAGAATGAATTTAATTTCATCTGTTATTTTTTATTACTGTAAACAAGCTGGCCGCAGGCTGCGCTTATATCCTGACCATAGCTGTGTCTCTGTGTAACAGCTATGCCTTTTTTCTCAAGAACACTCCTGAATTTTTTTATAACATCTTCTTGCGGAGACTTCAGCTTTCCCGTGCCATTAAAGGGGATAAGATTTACAAAGCATAAAATCTCTTTAAGCAGCAGCGCCAGTTCTTCTGCCTGCTGCGCGCCGTCATTTATGCCTTCAATCATTATATATTCAAACATAACTCTGCGGTTTGTTTTTCCGATATATTTTCTTACAGAATCCATAAGCATCTTAAGAGGATATTTACTGTTTACCGGCATCAGGCTGCTTCTCAGTTTATCTGTGGCGGCATTCAGGGAAACAGCAAGGTTTACCTGAAGGTTTTCTGAAGCAAGTTTTTCAATCTTGTCGGGTATGCCGCAGGTTGATACAGATATTTTTCTTGCTCCAATATCAAATTTTTCCCTGTCGTTTAAAACCCTTATGGAGCTTATAACATTACTGTAATTTAAAAAAGGCTCACCCATTCCCATATATACAACGTTTGATACCCTGGCGCCGCTGTTTTTGAGAAAATATTTAAAGAAAAGCACCTGGCCCTCAATTTCAGAGGAAGTAAGATTTCTTTCATATCCGGCTTTTGCGGTCCTGCAGAAAATACATCCCATGGGGCAACCCGCCTGGCTTGATACACATACAGTATTTCTTTGCCCCGCCCGTGTTGTGTGCCGCAGAAGCACTGTTTCCACAACAAGACCGTCGCCCATCTTCAACAGGGCTTTTAAGGTTGAGCGGTCAACTGATTTTACTGTTTCAAAATCAAACTCTATAGGCGCCTCCTGTTCAAGTAAATCCCTTATTTTTTTAGGAAGCGCTGTGGCGCTCTGCCATGAGCTGACCGTATCCCTGTAAATTGCTTTTTGGGCCTGCAAATATCTGTAATAAGGCTGCCCGGCCAGTAAAGTTTTTATTTTTTCAAAATCCATTAATTTATTATTTACCGGTTTTCTTAATTTTACAATTAAAAATGCCGATATATTAAATAAAGGCACATCTCAGCATTCGGCATTTATAGAGCTCAATTATAAAACCTTAAACAGGGCCATTTATAATATTAAAAGCATAATATAGAATAAACACAAATAATAAACTAAAATCAGTACATTAATAATAAAAAGCTTAAAAAATGAGAATTCTTAAAATACAAATATTAATACCTGCAGCGGCATTATTGCTGCTTATAACAATGCAATTTTCGCTTCCTGCATGCAGCCCTCCCCCCATGTTATTTGATGATATAATTATATCTGAAGATATAGACAAAGAATCAGGCGCTCCTGTTGCTGCCGGAAACGAATTTGATATAAATATTGATAGAATAGTCGCAACTGTCAGATACAGTGGAGTTAAGGGCGCAGACAAATGGGCTTTCAAATGGATAAACATTGATTTAAATCAAACTGTGCTTGATGTTTGGCGGGAATTTAACGGACAAAATCCGGACTCTTTTTTTCAGGGAACAGTTTCATCAGATATTTTTGCAAGCGATCAGTCAAAAATAATTGCTCCAGGAAAATATCTTGTTGAATTTTACTTTAATGATTTGCTTGTGAAAACTTCTGAATTTATTATTGCCAAACCCAAATCAAGCATTATTGAAGCAGCTCTCTCTGATGAAATCGACGAGTTCGGAAAACCCCTGGACTCCTCAACTAAATTTAAACCCCACAATACAGTTTACCTTTCTGTAATGCTTGATTTTGCCATAGCGGGCAATACCATAAAAGCTGTTTGGGAAAACTCCAGCCAGCAGATAATTGAACAGGCGGTTAGCGAAATAAAATCAGACTATTATGATAATTCATACCTATGGTTTGCATTGCCGCTTAAGGATAAGAAATACGATATTGGCCCGGGATTTTATAATGTTAAAGTTTTTCTTAACGATTTG
>MU158503.1:0-4087 GCA_015711775.1 Actinomycetota bacterium
GACAATCCTTGCTTGCCTCAAGCATACCGGTATTTTTGCCTTTAAGATTTTCCTTAAGCTGGATTTCAGAGCCTACAAGGGATATCAGAAGAAAATTCATGTTATAATAAGGTATGGAAAAATCAACGATGGACTCCTTTTCGGCATTATAAGGGACAGCAGAAATTACTATATCGAGATCTCCACTGAGCAACTCCTTATATTCAAGATCCCATTTTGAAGTCTTAACTTCGATCTGTTTGCCAAGCCTTGCGCCGATTTCATTAATTATATCAACGTCAAAACCAATTATCTGACCATCCTTTGTAAATGCAAAAGGGGGAAAAGTAGAATCGGTTCCGGCAATAAGAATATTTTTATTAATGGTATCATCTCCGGTTTCAGAAGATGCAGTATTTTGTACAGATGCAGCTTCGGCTGTTTCATCCAGGCTGTCTTTTGCAGTTGTTTCAATAATGCTTAAGCCGTCTGTCCCCAAATTGCCGCCGTCTTTTAAATCACTGCATCCTGTAAACAGAAATAATAAAAATATGATTATAAAGGCGGCAATAATAATATATTTAATAAACCCTGATAATATTTCTAATCTTGCATTCTTTCTTATCATAATTCCTTTCTTTTTTAATAAGACCACTGCTTTATATCATTCAATATTTAATATTTATAAACATAAATGAAATATTTTTATATTTTTAAAACTGCAAGTACCTGGTCCATTGCAGGAAGGCATTATAACAGTTTTTTACAATAAGTGGAAATTGCTACAGCGCTTTAATTTTATCCTATTTAGGTTCAGGGAAAAGAGTGCTTTTTGCAAAGTGGTCAGAAAATGTCGGAAATACTGTAAGCTCAAGATAATCTACCCTTTCTGCAATATCTTCAGCTTTTTCCCTCAGTGATTTTGATACCAGCGCCATTTTTGCCCCCACTGCTGCGGCATTTCCCACCTGTATTATCTTTTTAAGGGACACTCTTGGAAACATGCCGATATCCACAACATTTTTCGGGTCTATATATGAGCCGAAAGCGCCGGCAACCACTATTTTATCAATTTTTTCAAAACTTATTTCTGCGCTTTCAAGAAGTATTTCTATTCCGGTTCTTATGGCGCTTTTTGCAAGCTGTATCTCAACAATATCTTTCTGGTTTATAGATACTTTGCCGTCAAGGCACGGGCACATATCTCCTCTATCGTGGTTGATTGCTGAAGACGAATCATTCCCTGGTTTTAGACCTGTAGTGCTGACTGCTTTTTCTTTACCACAATTTAACCTGTTATTGTGGGCGGCGGGCTCAAGTATATACTGATATCCCCCATTGGTGTCAACGCAAAGACATCCGGACTGGGGCTGAAATTTGCCCCTTGTATTTATTATTTTCGCCTTTAAAAGCTCTGCCACAGCATCAAGTATCCCCGAGCCGCATATTCCTGCAGGTTTTTTATCGCCTATTGTCTGTATTCTGGGAACACACGTATCAGGGTCAATGACTACTCTTTCAATTGCCCCGCTTGCGGCCCTCATTCCATATCTTATATGCGCTCCTTCAAAAGCCGGCCCTGACGCGGTAGAAACGCTTTGCATACCATTATCTGTCTTAAGCACTATTTCAGTATTTGTCCCTATATCGATGCCCAGGATATTGCCGGCCTTATCAGCTATTTCTGAAGCCAGTATCATAGCAATATGATCTGAGCCCACAAAACCAGCAATTACCGGCATCAGGTACAAATAAGCTCCAGGCGAGATAATAATTCCGGCATCCCTTGCTTTAAGCTGCACCGGACTGTCGGTCAATGCTGTAAAAGGACTTAAGCCAAGCTGACGCACAGGCAAACCAAGCAAAAGATGATGCATGGCAGTGTTTCCTACGATAGTCAGCTCTATTATATCATCAACCGTTATGCCGCACTCTGCGGCAAGTTCATTAATTGTTTTATTAATCTGCTCAACTACAACATCAGTTATTTTTACCGCATTGGCTGAATCCTGCATGGCAAAATTTATCCTGCTCATGACATCCTCTCCAAAACTTATCTGGGGGTTCATGGCGCCTTTCTTGCCGATTGTCTGCCCTGTATTTAAATCAACAAGAAGTACCGCAATTTTTGTTGTTCCAAGATCTATTGCAATTCCATACGAGGACGCGGATTTATCCCCGCCCTCTATATATATTATTTCATCATCTCTTAAAGTTATAGTAACTTTCCAGGAGTTTTGCCTCAGTTCAGCCGGCATTTTCTTAAGCACTTCATAATCTATCCTGTTTACATCTGTTTTAAATGAATTTGCCAGCGCATTTTTAATCCTTGAAAAATCAGACTCCATGTCTGAAAGAGTTGGCGGTTTTAGTTCAATGAAGTATTTTTTTACGACAGGGTCAACCTCTATATCTGCCTCAGCTCCTGTTACCTGCAGTTTCTGGTGCTCAGTAAGCGATGATGCTGGAATATATATTGCAATATCCCTGTCAAATATCTGCTGGCAGGCAAGCCTTACTCCGTGCTCTATTTCATCCCTGCCCAGAACCTTTAATTCCTGTTCTGTGGCCGCAGGCGCTGAGTTTTCAAGCATCAGTATCCTGCATTTTCCGCAGGTGCCTTTGCCCCCGCATACGCATTTTAATTCAATCCCACCATCAAGAAGAGCCTGCAGCCCGTTTTGCGGTTTCTCAAAAACCAATCTTTTGCCTATGGGCTCAACTTCAATTACTATATTCTTTTTATTTGTATCAGCCATAATATTTATTTTTTATGCTTTTCTGATTCTGCTTTAATGAATTCCTCAAACTCGGGCCCCGTTTTCATAAGGTTTGCAAAATCAGCTTCAAGGCTATCCGGTTTTATCTTTGCTATCCAGCCCTCATCATAGCAGGAATCATTGATAAGCTCAGGCGAATCTTCAAGCTCAGAATTTGCCTCAACAATCTCTCCGGTTACAGGCGCAAAAATCTTTCCAACCCATTTGCCTGATTCAAGAGAAGAAAGTGACTCACCCTGTTTTACCTTTGCGCCCTGCATTGGCAGCTCTATATATACAATTTCTCCTGCAAGCTTTTGGAAGAAATCAGTTGCGCCAAATACTACATTGCCTTCATCGTCCTTCTTTGCCCAGAAATGGTTTTTCTCATAATAAAGATCATCCGGAAAATTATAATCTTTGATATTCATATTTACCTCCGTTAAAATCTTTTTCTTTCCTTAAAATGTTATGATATTTATTTGCCTTTAAATTGCAATAGTAAAATCAGTTTTGGCTGTTTTCAATGCTTTGAAGCAGAAGTTCGGCAACATCCATTACCTTTACTTTGCTCCCGGTGTCGCTCTTTTTCTTTTTTAGAGCAGTACCCATAGTCCTTTCACATTGCTGGCATGCAGAAAGCGCGATCTCAGCGCCGGTTAGCAGCACTTCCGCTGCCCGCCTGTCTGCTATTCTGGCAGAAAGCTCCGGATCAAGAGATTCAATATTGCCCCCTCCGCCACAGCAGTTTGCCTGCTTTTTAGCTGAGGCCATTTCGATAAGCTCAACACCAGGTATGCTTTTTATAAGCTGGCGCGGCTCATCATAAATGCCGGAGTTTCTTCCCAGATCACACGGGTCATGGTAAGTAACCTTCAGCTCCAGTCGGCCCGGCTTTATGGTCCCTTCATTTACAAGCTTTAATAGATACTGCGATACATGCATAATTTCGAAATCAGCTTTTATACCAGCCAGCTTTTCGTATTCGTGCTTCCATGTGTGAAAACAGGAAGGGCAACTTGTAACAAGCACTTTTGCTTTCCTTTTAATTACTGCCTCTATGTTGTGCTCAGCAAGCGTTTTTACCTCCTGCCTCATGCCTGAGCTCAGCAGCGGAAATCCACAACACCACTCATCTTCAGCAAGAAGCGTAAAATCAACATTTGCTTTTTTAAGTAATTTAACAATGGCCCGAGGGATTGAAAAAGAGCGCGGTGAAAATGATGAAACGCAGCCGACAAAGTAAACAACTTCAGCGGTTTGCTTTACATAGTCGTCAATATTTGTGCCTGGAACCTGCTTTAACCAGTCAGTGCGCCCCTGGTTTGAGTCAAATGTGATATTATAGG
>MU158503.1:4097-10219 GCA_015711775.1 Actinomycetota bacterium
TCTATTTTATCTTTAAGATAATCAAGCACTGGCGGGTATTTTTTATTATCAACAAGGTCCTCTCTAATAGCGGCAAAAAGTTCATTTACTTTTACTCCGCTTGGGCATTCATTGGTGCAGAAATCGCACATTGTGCAGGTGTATATTTTCTTTGAAAGCTTATCGGTAAAAGGGATTCTGTTATTTGCCACAGCTTCAATAAGGCTGAGTTTTCCCCTCGGCGCAAAGCTCTCGTCCAGCGTATTTTTATATACGGGGCATATTGAAAGACATGTGCCGCATCTGCTGCAGGCAAACAGGTCATCCCCTTTTTTAAATACTTTTGCTGTTTTTAATGAAGTTGGGGAATTTTTGCCGTTTTTATTATTGCTTGTATCTGCCATGTTCCTGAAAGATTCTTTCTTTTAAATCAGTTTATTAATAATTTTCCCGGATTTAATATATTGTTCGGGTCAAATGTTTTCTTAATATTTTTCATCAGCCTGTAGGCATCCTCTGACACTTCAAGCTTTAAGAATTTTGCCTTTGTAAGTCCTATGCCATGCTCGCCTGAAAGCGTGCCTCCAAGTTCAATTGTCTTAATAAAAATTTCCTCAATTGCTTTTTCTACTTTTATCTCTTCATCTTTATCGCGAAGATCAGTCAGTATTGTGGGATGAAGGTTTCCGTCTCCAGCGTGGCCAAAGGTTCCGATACTTAAGCTGTATTTTTGGGCGATGGCGTTAACGGCCTCAACAAGCTCAACTATCCTGCTTCTTGGAACAGTTGCATCCTCAAGTATCGTGGAGGGCCTGACCCTTGCAAGCGATGAAAGGGCAGCCCGCCTTGCAGACCACAGCCTGTCTCTTTCCTCATCAGATGTTGCCAGCCTGAAACTGCTGCATCTGTTTCTGGCGCATACTTCTTTAACAATTTCAGCCTCTTCCTGAACCGCACCCTCATATCCGTCAACTTCTATTAAAAGCATAGCCCCCGTGTTTCTGTCGAGACCTATCTTTAAATAGTCCTCAATTGCATTAATTGTGACATTGTCCACAAATTCAAGGGTTGCAGTAATTATGCCTGCAGCAACAATATCTCTTACTGCACTTGCTGCTGATGCTGTATCGGGAAAAGTTGTAAGTATGCTTGCTTTTGCTTTTGGAATGGGCAAAAGCCCCAGCGTTGCCCTGGTAACTATTGCAAGTGTTCCTTCAGAACCGGTAATTAAATCCACAATATTATATCCGGAAACGCTTTTAACTGTTACTGCACCCGTGTTAATTATTTCCCCGGTTGGCAAGACAAGCTCAAGGGATTTCACATAATTCTTTGTAACTCCATATTTTAGCCCCCGCAGCCCACCGGCATTTTCTGCAATGTTTCCTCCGATTGTCGAGGTTTTAAGGCTTCCGGGATCAGGCGGATAGAAAAGCCCGCAATTGTTGGCAGCCCTGTCAACATCTATAGTTACAGCGCCTGCCTGCGCCTGTACAAGCAGGTCAACAGTATTAATCTCTGATATGCTGTTCATTTCAAGCATTACAAGCGATATGCCCCCGTTTACTGCAAGGCATCCGCCGGACAGTCCCGTAGCAGCTCCCCTTGGAATAACAGGTATTTTATTCTCATTGGCAAATTTTAAAATGCTGCTTATCTGCTCTGCATTTTTTACTTTTACAATTGCATCGGGCATGAACTCAAGACGGGTGGAATCATAGCCGTAACAAATCTTGTCTTCCATATCTGTTATTACAAAGTCCTGCCCGGCTATTTCCTCAAGATATTTTATATAGCTTTGTTTCATTTAATTAATTATGTCTTTCTTTTTATACTAAATATTTCCGACATGCGGCTTAAATCATTATTATATTTAAATTACAATCCGCAATATTTTAACCTGAAATATAAAAAATTACAGGTATTTCTTCCTGTAATTACAAATATTTAAATGCTGCCAGTAATAACATTAAATTGATAGATTAAGTCCGGTCTGCAGTTTTCAATTTAACTTCTATTTTGTGCACCCTGACAACACACAAATAGCTGGGATTAATTTTTATTCATGTTTTAAAACAGGTATAACATAGGGCCCTTCAGGAATTACATTTATAGTAGCACTATCTCCCAGCTCCCTGAACGCTTTCTGCAGTCCTTTTTCAACTGAGCTTACAAGAGATAGTGTTGACGGAGGTATTGTATATGCGCCTGCAAGAAGGCATCCGCTGTAAAGATATATTTGCGCCTTTTTTCTTGCTTTCACAAATTCCTCAAGCTCCCACTGATCGATTTTAAAATAGTCTTTGCTTTTTATTTTTTTAATAAACGCATCAAGGTCATTTTCCTGCTCGACTATTTCAACAAATTCTCTGCTTCCTATTTCCTCCGCGCACTCTGCTGCGGTAATAATAATGCCGCCCTTTCTCACAGCAGGCATTGCGCCTACCATGCCTTTTACAACCTGGTAAAGAGTTGCATCAAGCGGAAGGCCCCCACCGGTGGTTATGACAATATCAGCTTCTTTTTCAATAAAACACCTGCTTGACTCCATGCAGAATGCTGCGCCTGCTATAAAAGCCTGTTCAAGTTCCCCGCAGAACACTCCTGTTATTTGTTTATCCCTGTTTATTGTGGCATTTACAATAAAATCCACGCCGGCCATTTTTGCAATCTCAGTGGATTCTTCATGAAAAGGGTTTCCTTCAAGAACGCCAAAAGCAGCTTTGGGCGATTCAAGAATAGCGGGACCATGAAAATGCCTGAACATGTCCATATAGCTTATTCCCGGGCATATTGCTTTTCTTCCTCCTGAAAAGCCTGCCATAAAATGTGGTTCAATAAGGCCAGTAAGTATTTTAAAGTCAGCACCTGTAAAATTTTTATTTATTATTACAGGAGTGCCTCTTTTTGTTGTTCCTATATTTACGCAGGCCTGCCTGTCTTTTGCATCATGGTTTATAATATTATAATTGCCTGCAATTTCTTTCCCCACAAGGCATTCAAGCTCTTTTCCAAGATTTGGCCTGTGAAGGCCCGTTGCAATAAGTATTTTAATCTGGCCCTTTTTTATGCCTGCAGATTCTATCTGCGGCAGCAGAGCCTCCAGCATTATTTTTGTGGGCGCAGCCCTTGTTGAATCAGATATGACTATGCATATATTTTTTTTGCCTTTTATTTTTTCAGAAAGCGGAGCGCATCCATAAGGGTTTTGCATGCTTTTGACAAGAGTTTTTCCGGGGCTGGCAAGGGGTTTTACCGGACTGCTTTGTATTACTTTCAGCAGGTTTTTTTCCGGGATATCAATTGCAAGTTTTTGGCTGCCGTAGTCAAGTTTAATTATCATAATACCGCTCTGTACAAATCCTCGTGCGGGGCCGCAATTATCTGCCAGTCAACAAGAAAATCTCTGTCCTTTGCATATATTATTGCTGCATTTACAGATTCCTTAACATCTGAAAGCTGGCCGTTTATCACACATATATTCTTACCGCCCAGCGCCCGCGCAATCCTTATTTCTATAATATCTATATCCGTTGCCTTAATTGCAGCATCTGCGGCCCATATTATTGATGGAGACGTCAGCGTCTCAATAACGCCAATGGATTTTAAGTCAGCCACATCAGATGCGGCATTTAAACCTGAAAATATCTGGGGATACACATTCGGTATTGCAACCGAGTCTATAATAAAAGAACCTGACTCTGACTCAATAACATCCATTGAATTTTTCACAGCGCTCACCATTCCGGCAAAAATAATGTAGTATTTGCCCGGACAAATAGTTTTGGCATCAAGTATTTTTACCTGGGACGCCTTAACTATGATATCAACTGCGCTTATGCCTGCCGCGATGCTCCTGAATTCAACAACGCCAATAGATTTTTCCATATCACTAGACTTCTGCTTTTGGTTTTGCTACAACTTTATTTTTTGCAACCTGTCCACTTCCTGATCTGACCATTCTGCCGGATATCACTTTATCCACTTCATTATGAGGCCTTGGAATAACATGTATGCTCACAACTTCCCCTATCCTTTTTGCTGCTGCCGCTCCTGCATCAACTGCCGCTTTTACTGCGCCTACATCTCCCCTTACAGTCATGGTCACAAGTCCGCTGCCTGCATATTCTTTTGATACAAGTTTAACATTTGCAGCTTTAACCATAGCGTCCGCAGCCTCTATTGCCGCTACAAGCCCTCTTGTTTCGATTAATCCCATTGCTTCTTCCATCAGTAACTTTCTCCTTTCAGATATAAAAAAGTTTTAATTTTTATTTGACAAAATTCATGCCGCCGCTTACTACAAGCCTTCTTTCCCTTACAAATACTCTTGGCGAGGTAACGCCTTCACCTGTGGCGCCGGCAATTGTCCATGTCGTGCCGCCCCTGTAAACTTCTCCCGCAAGCGCCTGGGAGGGTCCGTTTACAACAACGTATGTCGTGTTTAAGGTTTGGGCAAACTTAGTTATCCTGTCAATGTTGTTTGAATGAATTACTGCAGTATGTTTAAAACCGTGTTCAACTCTTAAGGCAACATCTACAGCTTCCTCAAAATTATTAACAGGCACAATGGGAAGAACCGGCATAAGCTGTTCATGCTGAACCACAGGATTGTCTTCTGTAGTAACAAAAACAGCAAGCCTTACTGCCGGATCAACGCTGATGCCTGCATCGTTTAAAATAACGGCGCAGTCCTTGCCCATATAGCTTTTAACTATCTCGCCGTCTTTGACAATAACATTTACAACTTTCTGAGCCTGTTCACTGTTTAAAACAACAGCATTGCTTTTTGAAAAAGCGGCAAGCAGCCCGTCAAGAACGCTTCTTAAAACAATGCAGATTTTCTCTTCATTGCAGAGAAGGTTATTATCAAATGAAGAGCCTGTAACAATATCAGCTGCAGCTTTTACAAGATCTGCGGTATCATCAACAACAACCGGGGGATTTCCCGGGCCTGCGCCCATTACCCTTTTGCCGCTTTTCATTGCAAGCCGCACAATACCGGGGCCGCCTGTTACCACAATTAAATCTATATCAGGGCTCTTAAATAAAGTGGCAGCATTTTCAATTTTTGACGCTTTTGCTGCTGTTATCAGGTTTGCCGGTCCTCCTGCTCTAACAATTGCATTATGAACGATTTTAAAAATTTCAATTGTACAGTTGTGGGCGCTTGGATGCGGCAGAAAAACTACCGAGTTTCCCGCTGAAATCATAGCTATTGTGTTATTAATAATTGTTGGAACCGGGTTTGTCATTGGCGTTATGGCTCCTATTACCCCAAAAGGCGCTCCTTCAATTGTTATTGTCCCGTTTTCGTTTGAATATGTCCTTATTACAAGATCTTCAGGACCTGGGGTAAATAATGCCCCGATTTCGTTTTTCTTTATCTTATCCTCAACCCTGCCCATTTTTGTTTCTTCCACGGCCATTTTTGCAAGGCGTTCCTTGGCAGCAAGGGAGTCTTTCCTTATAGCATCAACAATACGAAACCTTACGTCCCTTCCCATATCAATAAATTTTTTCTGGGCAGCTTTTGCGGCCTTTATCGCATCCTCAATGCTGTCATACAGGCCATCGCCTGAGATTGCATTTACTGCAGCAGTTTTTAAGGTGGAGGCGCCTGAAGCAGCAAATAAATTATTTACCACCTCTCTTACAATTTGTTCCACCTGGCTGTTATCTATAGCCACATCTTACCTCCTGTTTTAATAATTTTTGCATACATAAATATCCTGCATGCATAATTTCAGTTATATATTATTTTTATTCCCCTTGCATTTGCTTCATCTTTTGCAAGAGGAGACAGAATCACGTCTTTTGTCACTGTAATTGCAGAACCTGCATATTTATCCAGATCAGCAGCAGTAATCAATATTTTCTTTGCTGTATAGCTGGCCCCTGCAGCGCCTGACACCTTTACAGTTTCAATAGCATCCTTTATCTGTTCTTTTGTGCAGGGCCGGCCCGTTGCAATAGAACATATATTTTTTAAAATATTGGGATCAGTGACTTCACCGATAAAACTGCCGTCAGGTATCAAAGGAGGTATTTTATCAGCATCAGCCATCTGCTGCGCAATTGGTGAAATGCATGAAGCATCAACAATTTCAACAATCGAGCCGTTGACAATATCGGCAGCATTG
>JACVJB010000019.1 GCA_015711775.1 Actinomycetota bacterium
AAAAACAGAAAGGTTTTTAAAAATGTCTGATTCAATAAAAAAAACATACATGGCAGGGCTTGGCCTTATTGTACTCACTTATGAAAAAACAGAAAAACTTGTAAAAGAACTTGTCAAAAAAGGCGAGGTTGCAAAAGAAAAACAGCAGGAGCTAATTGATGCAATTATTCAAAAAGCCAAAGACAATACCAGACAGGTAGAGAAAACTGTTAAAACAAAAATTGCCGAGCTTTCTGAAAAAGGCGAGCCGCTTAAAAAGAAGCAGGATGAGCTTATAAAAGATATTTCAGAAAAAGCCAGGGAAATAGGATCCCTTACTGAAAGCAATGTTAAAAAAATAATTAAGGACATACTTGAAAAGAGCAAAAACACAAGGGCAAAAATAATAAGCAGTATGTCCTATGATGAAAAAATTGAGGCAGCTCTTGCAAAACTTGATGTTCCTACAAAACATGATGTTGATGAGATCAGGAAGAAGCTTGACGAACTTATTGAACTTCAGAAAAAACAACAAACACAATAATAAAAAGTAAATACTTTTAGCTTCATTTGTATAACAGCTTAAGCACTTAGCGATAAGGGGCAACTTTTGCTCTTTATTTTCTTTATAAAAAAACTTTACAACTATTTTACATTAAAAATGACCCTTATTTCTTTACAGTGTCGTCTATATCTGTGATAATCGGTAAAATTTTTGCAAATATCAAAAAGTAAAGGAAACACTTCGTTTTTTTTTATACCTTTTTGTGCCTTAAACAATATGAAAGGAAAGATTTTAAAAATGCAAAAAAAAGACAGTAAAAATATATTGCTTGTATACCCTGAGTATAAAAAAACTTTCTGGAGTTTTGAATATATAATGAAAATACTTGGCAAGAAAGCTTCATTTCCCCCGCTTGGTCTGTTAACAATATCTTCAATGCTTCCTTCTCACTGGAATAAAAAACTTGTGGATGTAAATGTGGACAGCCTCAATGCCTCAGATATCAACTGGGCGGACTTTGTATTTGTAAGCGGAATGATAGTCCAGAAGGAGTCAGCCCTTGATATAATTAACAGGGTTAAAAAACTGGGTAAGCCGGTTGTTGCGGGAGGGCCTCTTTTTACAACAGGCAGCGAAGATTTCCCGCTTGTTGATCACCTTTTTCTTGGTGAAGCCGAAAAGACTATAAAGGAGTTTATAAATGATGTTGAAACAGGAAATATTAAAAAAATTTATCAGTCCCAGGATTTTCCTGACATTTCAGCTGTAGCAGTTCCTGACTGGAAACTTATAAATATATTCAGGTATCATTCAATGTGCCTGCAGTATTCAAGAGGATGCCCCTTTAACTGTGAATTCTGCGATGTTGTTATTTTAAACGGCAGGACACCAAGGACAAAGACTAAAGAGCAGGTAATTGCCGAGCTTGATGCGCTTCATAAGCTTGGATGGCACAGCGGTCTGTTTTTTGTAGACGACAATCTTATAGGCAATAAATCAAAACTTAAAAATGAAATTCTTCCTGCAATAATAGAATGGCAAAATAATAAAAAACATCCCTTTACATTTAATACACAGGTTTCGATAAACCTTGCAGATGACGACGAGCTGATAAAGATCATGGTAACCGCAGGGTTTACCACAGTATTTATAGGAATTGAAACCCCTGATGAAAAAAGCCTTGAAGAGTGCAGCAAGTTCCACAATAAAAACAGGGACCTTGTTTCATCTATTAAAAAACTGCAGAACTTCGGGCTTGAAGTCCAGGGCGGTTTTATAGTCGGCTTTGACAGCGACACGCCTGCAATATTTAAAAGGCAGATTGAATTTATACAGAAAAGCGGCATAGTTACCGCAATGGTGGGCCTGTTAACTGCGCTTCCCCAAACAAGGCTTTATAAAAGGCTTGCCGAAACTAAAAGAATAGTAAACACATCTTCCGCAAACAATACACTGCTTTCAACTTTAAATTTTGAACCTAAAATGGACAAAGAGGTATTGTTTGAAGGATATACAGGAATACTTGACACAATATATAATCCTAAAGAATACTATGAAAGGATAAAGACCTTCCTGAAGGAATTCAAACCCCCCAAAAAAAGGGTATCAAGAATAAAGTTGCAGAAATTTCATTTCAGGGCGCTATTCAGCTCAATCTGGCTTCTGGGCATTAAAGATAAAAGCAGAAGGTATTTCTGGCAAATGCTTATATGGGTTACAATAAGGTATCCCGGTCTTTTCCCTTATGCAATAGGATATTCACTTGCAGGAATACATTTCAGGAATGTCAGTTCTTAAAAATTTAAATCTTCCGGCTGCAGTTAATTAAGCTTTCAGTTTTTAAAGACCCGGTTTGACCGGGTCTTTTGTTTTATACTGAATTATTTAACCTTGCCCATCAGTGATGCCGTCTCTTCCGGGATTTTTTGATGTAATTAAAGATATAATAATAAGAGTTATAAAGCTAAGCGGAACGGAAAATATCGCCGGATTATTAATCTGTACAGGCGCAACTACATTTGGCAGGTTGTAAACTTCATTAAATGTCTTCTGAGAAAGAAGTATCAGCCCAAGAGCTGAAATAAGCCCCACAGTAATAGATGCTATAACGCCCCTTGCGGTTGTTTTTTTCCAGAAGAGTATCATAATTATTGCAGGAAGATTTGCCGATGCGGCTATGGAAAATGCCCAGCCAACAAGATAGGAAACATTCATATTCTTAAATACTACGCCAAGCACCATTGCAATAATGCCAACCCCTATTGCAGTGATTTTACCGGCCATTACTTTTTTCCTGTCGCTCATATGCTTGCCCATGTACCTGTCCATAATATCATGAGCAACCGCGCCAGATGATGCGACAATTAAACCGCTAACTGTTCCAAGAACAGTGGCAAAAGCAATTGCAGATATTATTGCAAAAAATATTACCCCAAACGAGCGAGCAAGAAGTGGCGCTGACATATTATCATTTGTCAGGTCAATTACGCCATTGGTCATTGCTCCAAGACCCATATAGAGTGTGAGTATATAAAAAAGGCCGATGCCGGCAATCGCCACAATCGTTGACTTTCTTGCCGCTGTCGGGCTTGGCACAGTGTAATATCTTATAAGTATGTGAGGCAGAGCAGCAGTGCCGAAAAATAATGCTATCATAAGCGATATGAAATCCAGCCTGTTATAAATTGTTGCGCCTTTTGCTGAATCAAGCTTATAAATCCTGCCGGGCTTCAGTATTTCTGAACCCGGTGTCGGATTCTGGTAATACACGGTAATTGATCTTGCATCATCCTTTATTACCTGCTTGCTCCATAAAAGGACATTGCTATTTTTTATTAGTCCGAAAAAGTTCAGGGGGTCAAGCGTTCCAGTTTTTGCAGGGGTTTTGCCTTCAATGTCAAGAAGATTGCCGACCTGGTAAAACTTAGCCTCATTAATGGTTCCCCCATTATATAAAACCTTTCCATCGCGGTAAGTTGTAACAAAAAGTGTTTCCTCTAAAATATTTTTATCCGGGTTAAACCTCCAGATTGACTGCACGCCTTCTTTATCGAGCTCTACAAAAACAAGTGTTTTTGTCCCGGAAGTTGTCTCCCACTGACTGACTACTTTATAATCCTTTTCTGCAGGAATTATTTTTTCTTCTGCATAGGATTGCACCTGTATCGTTTTAAATTCCGGATACGGAACGGTACCACCCTGATCGGGCGCTGTGGAAAAACCTCTTGAAAAAAGCGTAATTACAAGAGCCAGGGAAAAACCAAGAAGAAGGGCGCCTTTAATAAACTGGACATAAGTGGTTGAGGCCATTCCGGCAGTTGCAACTATAATTATAACTATAGTGCCCACCAGAAGAACGCCAACCCAGTGGGGCATTCCAAGAAGTGGAGTTACAAGAGAGCCGGCTCCCACCATCTGCGGGATAAGGTAAAACAGGGATACTATTAAAGTGCTTATGGCAGCAATTAGCTTAATACCTTTTGAATTGAATTTTGCATCAACAGCGTCTGTAAAGGTAAATTTTCCCAGCCTCTTAATTGGTTCCGCCACCACAAAAAGCGCCACGATCCAGCCGGCAAGATAACCTATGGAATAAAGGAAGCCATCAAACCCTGCAACTGCAATCATACCGCAAATGCCAAGAAATGAAGCAGCGGAAAGATAGTCACCCGCAAATGCTATTCCGTTTACGGCCCAGTGTATCTGCCCTCCTGCAGCAAAGTATCCTGAGGATGTTTTTGCCTTACGGGCAAAATAATATGAAATATAAAGAACAAGTATAATTATAGATACAAAAATAAGTATTGCCCATATAGAAGGAGTATATTTCATTATTTGACCGCCTTTTCTGCTTCATGTTTTATTTTTTCAGCTTTTTTTTCGTCTTTTATAATCTTAAGCGCCTTTTGTTCTGCCCATCCGCATAAAGCATTATAAATAAGCGCCATGATAAGAGCCAACACTATAAGGCCGAAACCATAAACAATGGCAATATTAAGCATTCCTACATCAAGGCCCATTAATTGCGGTTTAACAACATTAAGGATAATAAATACTGCATAAACTATTGAGTAGCCTGCAAACATCCATATACCCAGCTTTGATTTTACTTTGGACGTCCTTTCATCTTCCTTCCATTCAGTTGCAGGGCCGTGGCTCATACATACCTCCTTGTGATAAAAAAATACTTTTAACTGGCTTTTAAATGCCTGCAGGAAATACAATAAAATTTTTTTCTACAGCCTTAAAAACTATCTGTAAATAATACTAAAACGCAGGAAAAAATAAAACAAAAAATTATAATCAGCACGGGTTTTTTTTCTTCTTTTCAAAACCTATTATTATAAAAAATATTATCAGGAAAACACTTAGTATTGCTCCTGGAAGTGACGCCTTTTTTCCAAATAGCGCCAGGGCGGTTGCTGCTGCAAAACCGCTGTTTTTTATTGTTGCTGCAAGAACAAGGCTTTTTCTTATGCCTGTTTTAATTTTAAGTTTTTTGAGAACAAGGTTTACTGCCCCCCAAAGCCCGAAAATCGATACAACCGATATCAGGGAAATAATGAGAAGAGTTTTTATATCCCTGAAAAAAATATCCCTGTTTAAAGAAATCACAGCAAAAATCACAATAAATAACCCCCAGTTTACAATTGCGCCACGCCATTTTAACAAATGTTTATCAAGACGCAATTTTACAAGCACCTGGGATATAATCATGGGGGCAATTATAAGCTCGACAAAAATAATGAAAATATCAAGCGGACTGGCAAAATTTCTGCCTATAAAAATATAACCTGCAAGCGGTATTAATGCAAGAGAGGCAATATATGCACCCACCATACCGATAATGGAATATTTTTCATCGGCGCCAATTATAAATGCAAAAGGGGCAATGGCAACTCCCGGGGGAGCCGAAGCAAGGATTACAAAACCTATCCAGAGCTGGTGATCCTTAATGAGAAACCATGCCATCAGCAGCATAACAGCGCCAAAAATAAAATAATTAAAAAGAATTGTATAAAGAGAAGGCATGATGATTTTTTTTGCCGCTAAAAATTCTTTAAAGGAAACCTGAGTAAGGGAAACAATCATAACAATTGCCAGCGCAGGCACAGTAAGATGTTTGACCCAGCTTAATGTTTTTAAAGACAGGCCAAGTATTATGGCCAGCGACAGAATAAAGTTCCTGTTTGTAATTATTGCTGTAAATCTTTTCAATAGTGACTTTACCTTTTTTACTGCCTTATTACAGCAGACGCATTTTCATCGAACGGATTAATCCTTGACACAAGCGAATAAAGATAAGGATAGCTGTTTTTTAAATGCCTTATATAGCTTAACCACTCACTTATAAGTATGACATAAGCCCTTTTTATATACCCTGATAAATGATTAAAATCCGCTTCGGGTCCGGCATTTAAATCTTTCCTGTATTCAAGCTCTTCAGTAAGGTGAAAAACCGCCCAAAGAAGCTCAGTAAATTTTTCATGCTCCAGCAGATTGGGATTTTCAAGCAGCCTTAAAAGAAACGGCCTTTTTGATGCCAGAAAAGACTTCATTTCTTCAAGGTTTCCTGCTTTGCAGCTCACTGAATATTTGAATTTACCAATGAGAGCATTTATTTTTATAAAATCCTTGTCGGTCCATCCTCCGATACCGGAAAGTTCTTTTTTAATGTTTTCCGCATTTAAATCAAAACATGAAAAGTAATGAATTAGCCGCAGGCCCACTTCACTGAAAAAAGCGCCAATTACCATATTTAGCTTATCAAGCATCGCCCTTTTTTCCCGCATCCTTAAAACCCTGTCCACTATAAGGGTAAGAAGCAGCACTTCAATAGGAAGAAATGCAATGTCTCCCAGCATATATATAAAAATATGATGGATATCTCTAAAAATATAATAATGAACCAGATAAAGAACTGCTGAAAGAACGACAAGCATGATTCCAAGAATTGCCTGCCACCTGAAATTTTTCATTTATACAACCTTTCCATTAATTTTACTTAATTCGTAAACTTTTAATATTAAGCTTTACTATATATTTATTGAAGTTAAACTGGTTTTTGTATTTTACCCTTTGTTGTGTTTTAATAATTTTAGCATAAATTTTTAAGTTTTAATCAGCTATATTATTTAAAAAACAATTGTACTTATACTTTTGCAGTTGCTATTGGATTCAATAATAAAAAGCTGTTGCATCCTAATAATTTACAGGCCGAATTTATTTATATAATTATGGACAGGGAAGAATTTGAAAAAATAGTAATAAGCGCTATTGAGTCCGTACCGGGACAGTTCAGGGAAAAAATCGAAAACCTGGATTTCGTCATAGATGAGCACAGTATAGTTAGTTCTGAAAGCCAATCAGGGCAGAAGTCCGGAAAAATAACCCTGGCCCTTTACCAGGGAGTGCCTTTAACAAAAAGAACAGGGGTAAGGCCTGTTTTTCCTGATAAAATAACTATTTATAAAAAAGCAATTGAATCAGTTAGCAGAAGCGATTCTGAGATAAAAAAAACTATCAGGCGCGTGGTGCTTCATGAGCTGGGGCACTATTTTGGCTTCGGTGAAAAAAAGCTCAGGGAACTGGGCTACTGACAGAAATGCAAATTTTTTATAAAACTACACGTTGACTTTTTTAATAAAACATTTATAATTACTAATATATTTTTCACTTTAAGTGAAATATATATTTACTTAATAACAAAATATTTTTTGGTTATTATTAATAAAATTTTTTATATTTAAAAAACTTTTTATAATTTGTGATATAATATATAGAAGTTGAATAATTATAAACATTAAATAGCCGGAAAATAAAAAACAATAGGAGTTGAAATATAATGGCAGAGGAAAAAATATCAAATGAACCTGATGTAGTAGTAAAAATACCTCAGGAGCTCCCTTTGCTTGCACTTAAAAACAGCGTTGTTTTTCCATTTTTGTCCACACCGCTTGTAGTGGGCAGGAAAAAATCCATTGAGGCTGTAAACAGTGCGTCAAGAGAGCATAAAATAATTGTTGTTGTTGCTCAGAAAGTTGAAGGCAAGGACGCTGTTGAAAAAGATGACCTTTATGATGTGGGTACTGCCTGCGCAATTAAGCAGGTTGTAAATATTTCAAATGATGAAGTCAAATGTGTTGTTGAGGGAATAAGCAGGGTTAAAATAAAATATTTTACCCAGACTGAACCCTATTTCAGGGTATTTACTGAAACTATGACTGAGGAGCCATATGGCATTAATAATGAAACAGAAACCTTAAACACCACAATCAGGCTGCAGGTTGAAAAATTCATACAGCTCGGCATACCGCTTCCTACTACTTTTGTGGTTGCCGCAACAAACATATCCAAGCCGGAAGTACAGGCTGATTTATTTGCCTCATACCTGCTTTCAGAAACTTCCCAGAAGCAGGTAATACTTGAAGAGACAAATATAGAGAGGAGGCTCAAAAAACTTACGGATTTTCTTGCAGAAGAGCTTCGAAAGTTTGAAGTTCAGTCTCAGATAAGGGACAAGGTACAGAAAGAGGTTGGAAAGACACAGAGGGAATATTATTTAAGGCAGCAATTAAAGGCAATCAAAGAAGAGCTTGGTGAATCTGATGAATCATTTGAGCTTATAAATGATCTGGAGAAAAAGCTGGAGAAAAAGAATTTCCCAAAAGAAGCAAAGGAAAAAGTACAGAAGGAAATAAAAAGGCTTGAAAGCATGAACAGCATGTCGCCTGAGTATTCTTATATAAGGACATACGTTGACTGGATGCTTGAAGTGCCGTGGTCCGAAAAAACTAAGGATATTCTTGATATAAAGAAAGCCAAGAGCATCCTTGACAGCGATCATTATGATCTTGAAAAAGTAAAAGAACATATACTTGATTATCTTGCAGTCAGGAAACTTAAAGGCAAAAGCACAAAGGGTCCAATACTTTGCTTTGTGGGTCCTCCGGGCGTAGGAAAGACATCACTTGGCCAGTCAATTGCAAAATCAATGGGCAGAAAGTTTATCAGGATGTCAATTGGCGGGATAAGGGACGAAGCTGAGATAAGGGGCCACAGGAGAACTTATGTGGGAGCGCTTCCTGGCAGAATAATACAGGGGCTATCCCAGGTAAAGACAAACAATCCGGTGTTTATGCTTGATGAAATAGATAAAGTGGGCGCAGACTTTAGGGGTGACCCCTCTTCTGCGCTTCTTGAAGTGCTTGATCCCGAACAGAATAATTCCTTCAGGGATCACTACCTTGAGGTACCGTATGATCTGTCAAACGTTATGTTTATTACCACAGCAAACATATTGGACACCATTCAGCCGGCGCTTCGCGACAGGATGGAAATAATTGAAATACCCGGGTACAGCTCTGAAGAAAAAATACATATTGCTGAAAAATTCCTTATCCCCAAGCAGATGGAGGAGCAGGGCGTAAAAAAATATAATTTGAAATTTTCACCTGATGCAATACTGCTGATTATTGAGCAATATACGCGTGAAGCAGGAGTTAGAAACCTTGAAAGGGAAATAGGCAATGTATGTAAAAAAGTTGCAAGGGAAGTTCTTGAAAATAAGAAATACCCTAAGATAATTACAAAAAATAAAGTGGCGCAATATCTTGGAGTATCAAAAATACAGCCGAGCGAAATTGAGGATAAAAACAGGGTCGGAGTCGCAACCGGCCTTGCCTATACGCCTGTTGGCGGAGATATTATCCTTATTGAATCAACCCACTATAAGGGCAGCGGCAAGCTGACCCTTACAGGCAGCCTTGGAGATGTAATGAAGGAATCTGCAAAAGCAGCTATAAGTTATGTGCATGCCAAAGCTTCAGACTACGGGATAAGTGAAAGCCTGTTTAATAAATCAGACATACATATACATGTGCCTGCAGGAGCCGTACCAAAGGATGGGCCATCAGCCGGCGTATCAATAACTACTTCCCTGCTTTCTGCCCTTACTGGCATCCCCGTTATAAGAGACGTGGGAATGACAGGAGAAATAACTCTTCGCGGAAGAGTTATGCCTATAGGCGGGCTTAAGGAAAAGCTGCTTGCGGCCAAGCGCGCAGGACTAAAAAAAGTGTTATTGCCGGCAAAAAACAAAAAGGATCTTGAAGAGGTACCTCAGACAATACTAAAAGGGCTGAACCTTGTATTTGTGGAAAATATTGACGAAGTGCTAAGGCACGCTCTTGAAACAGACCCTTCAACAGGCAGAAAGAAACACAGCCATCTGCAGGAAGGACAGAATATTTCGCCTGTAATAGCTTAATTAAGACAGGATTTGAAATATATAAAGAAAGCCCTTATGGGCAAATAAGCATAAACAGGAAATCCTGCCGTAAAAGGCATGATTTCCTGTTTTTAATACACAAAACTACTATAAATTGTATTAATAAAATTTATAGAAAATGCTAAAATACATTCAATATGAGTGGACTT
Source organism: Actinomycetota bacterium (assembly GCA_015711775.1). GTDB lineage: Bacteria > Actinomycetota > Humimicrobiia > Humimicrobiales > Humimicrobiaceae > VGAZ01. The sequence goes on from JACVJB010000019.1 coordinate 9,923, forward strand.
TTTGGAATTGTTTCATCTAAAGACTGCCGTCAATCCCTGTTTTACGGGACTGACTATCATTCACATCTTGGCACTAAAAAGGCAGGGCTTGCTGTTTTTAATAGTCAGATAACGCGCTGCATACATGATATTTCCACTTCCCAGTTCAAATCTAAATTTATTGAAGAGTTGCCCAAATTGAAAGGCAAAAAAGGAATAGGGGTAATAAGCGATTTTGAGTCCCAGCCAATAATAATTTCCTGTTCATTCGGTAAAT
>JACVJB010000020.1 GCA_015711775.1 Actinomycetota bacterium
TGAGGAAGGGATGCAGAGGCATTTCCCGCAATTATGAAGTTAAATGATCTCGAGGAGGCTCCTCCGGCAACCATAAGCTTTTCTATATATAGCGCAAGTTGCCTTTCTGTATAATTTCTTATTTTTTCCGCTTCCATTTCCATTATATTTTTAACTGCTTCATCAGCAATTCTGCAGGCTTCGGTAATTGATTTTAGCTCAAGGCTGTCTTTAATAATTCTTTGTTTTTCAATAAAACCTGGCATATTAAGCAATTTTTTACCAGTTTTTTTAAGAATATTTTTGTATTTTGTATATGAATCATGATTTATGAAGCTGCTTTCAATTCCAAACCTGGTACCTTCAATTTCATTAAATATTTTTTTTAATACTTCGGCTCTGTTGCTTTGAAACTGTATGAGGTTTATGCCATGCAGCAAAATGGAGGTTTTGGCTTTTTCAAAATAAATGAAATGAGCTATTAAAAATACTTCTTTTTTGGTAACCACAAGTACGCTTGCGCAGTCATGCCCGTAAAATCCAGTAATATAGAAAATATTTTCATCCTTTAAAATAATTATTCCGTCTGCCCCGTTTTCATCAAGCCTTTGCCTTAGTTTCCTGAGGCGCCTATCATAGATTTCTTTCTCTTTCATAAGCTTATTTATAATAATTTACTTTTGCTAAAATAATAAAATCTATATGATTAAATATTTAGAGTTATTTTGCAATAAATAAATACAAAAAACCAATTCGTATTTCATCAAAGACGATATTTATAATCCTGAAATATAGAACAGAGCAAGGCTATATACTTTTTCCCCAAAACCGCTTATAACGCCTGCTGCAACAGGAGATATCACTGACTTGCTTCGCCAATGTTCCCTTGAGAATATATTTGACATATGAACCTCAACTGCGGCAATATTTACACTTTTTAATGCGTCGTGAAGGCTGTAGCTGTAATGCGTAAGCGCTCCCGGGTTGATAATAAAATAGTCAACGCTGTCCCGGCTTGCATGTATTTTATTAATTATTTCGCCTTCAATGTTTGACTGAAAATAAGAAAGCTTTATATCGTGCTCACCTGCAAAGCTCTCGAGATCCCTGTATATCTGTTCAAAAGTTCTGCTTCCATAAACATCATTTTCCCTGCTACCCAGCATATTTAAATTAGGGCCATTAATTATTAAAACTCTTTTCATTTTATTTCCCCTGAAATATTGTTTTTTATTGCATCATATAATATCCCTTTATCAAGATTATACACAAAAACAGGCTTGCCTGCTTCTTTTAAAAGTATGAACTTATTGCTTTTTGAACTGAATTTTTTATCGAATTCCATTGACTGGATAATTTTTTTCACAGCCGCCTCAGTTGATAAATCTTTATTCATGCCTTTGCCTGCTTTATTTAAGCTTTGGTTAAAAATATTTAATGAAAGTTTTTCCGGCATATTTAGCAGACTGTAAATATCCGTAAAAATTTTCTTAAGGCTAACTTTAGCAATTCCTGAAATTATCGAAGCATCAGCAGCCATCAGCATTCCATGCGCAACTGCCTGCCCGTGATTTAATAAATTAAGCCCTGTCTCTTTCTCAAGGGCATGCCCGAAAGTATGACCGAAATTAAGCAGGTTTCTGCAACCTGTATCATATTCGTCTTTTTTGACAACCATAGCTTTTAATTTGCAGCATTTATGTATTATCTCATAAAATCTTGTATCTGATAAAACTCCTTTAAGCACTGAACCGGATTTTACCGAAACTGCCAGCTCCTTAATGCAGAGCAGTATATTTTTATTAAAAACTGCCCCGTATTTTATTACCTCAGCCATTCCGTTTATTATTTCGCTTTCCGGAAGAGTGACAAGAAAAAGAGGATCAATCACTATAAGATGAGGCTGGTAAAAAGTGCCAACTGCATTCTTTACATTATTGATGTTTACTGCTGTTTTTCCACCTATGCTGCTGTCCACCTGAGCCACAAGGGTAGTGGGAATCTGCATCAGTCTTATTCCCCTGTGAAAAGTTGAGGCGACAAACCCGGCAATATCTCCAACTACCCCGCCTCCGAAAGCAATAACTATATCATTTCTGTGCAGATTGAAATCCAGCATATCTTCATAAATTTTTTTTGCATTATCGATACTTTTCTGTTCCTCTCCCTGTTTTAAGGCAAAAAACCTGTAAGAAAAAGGCATTTTTTCAAGAAATTTATTTATAGTTTCACCATAAATTGACATGACCGTATTGTCTGTAACAAGGTATATTTTTTCAAATCCTTTTAATTTTAATGTATCCTGAATAATTTCCGGAAGCTCCAGCCTTAAGCCGGGCTTTATAAAGATTTTATAATCCCTGTTTAAAGTTTTTGCGTTTATAACTCTTAATTTATCCATATTCATTTTTTAATCTTAAACCATATTTCCTCTTTTATTTTTTCTGCTGCTTCATCCGGCGTGATGATATCTGCATCTATCACAATATCTGCATATTTTAGATAAAGCGGTTGCCTGAATCCAAGCATCTCTTGTATCTTTACTTTTCTATCCCCTGTTGCAAGAAGGGGGCGGTCACTTTTATCCTTCAACCTTTTAATAACCGTTTCTGCATTTACTGAAAGAAACACAACAATGCTGTTTTTCTTTATTATCTTGATATTATTTTCATTTAAAATAACCCCGCCTCCGCAGGAAAACACGCAACCCGTGTTATTGTATATTTTATATATTACTTCACTTTCAACTTTCCTGAAATAATCCTGGCCTTTTTCCTCAAAAATACGGGATATATCCATTCCCTCGGAAAGCTCAATTACTGTGTCAAGATCTATGTATAAAAAACCTAATTTTTCGGCAAGTATCTTCCCAACAGTGCTTTTTCCGGATCCCATAAAGCCTGTCAGAGAAATATTTTCTTTTTTACTTTTATTTTTATTAAAATCCATGAGCTGTTTATATATTTTCAAGGTATCTCTTATAATTATTGAAATTCTCAATCATTTCTGCAATATTGTCTTCGCCGAACTTGTGCTGGTATGCATTTGCAAGCTCAATATTTACAACAGCAGCTGCAATAATTGATATTGCGGGCACGGCACATACATCAGACCTTTCTTTAAGGCTTATTTCCATTTCCTTGCTTTTTATATTTACCGTTTTTAAGCCTGCAGTTGTAGTAGGAATCGGTTTTATGGCTGCAGTAACTTCAATGTTTTGCCCATTGCTCATGCCGCCTTCAACTCCTCCGGCATTATTCTGTTTCCTGTAAAATCCCCTGCTTATTTCATAAAAAATTTCATCATGAAAACGTGTGCCGGAAATCTTTCCTGATGTAAAACCTGCGCCCAGCCCCACCGCTTTAACAGAAGGTATGCTCATTACAGCAGCGGCAATTCTTGTATCAAGCCGCTGGTCCCACTGTATGTATGAACCAAGGCCGGCAACAACTCCGGCACTTATAACCCTTACCACTCCGCCAAGAGTGTCGCCCTGACTTTGAGCATGTTTTATAAGGTTAATCATTTTTTCCTCAGCCTTTGCATCAGGGCACCTAAGCATTGACTTTTCTACAGAATCAAAAAATATTTCCTGCTTTGCAGAATCCATTTCTGCGCCTGGACTGCTTTGCAGATCAATGCTTATATCGCCAATCTGCTCAGTAAATCCCGCGGTGCTTACACCAAACTGCTTAAGAAGCAATCCTGCAAAGGCTCCTACTGCTACCCTTGCTACCGTTTCTCTTGCGCTGCTTCTCTCGATTACATCCCTGATTCTTAGCGCCCTGTATTTAAAGTATCCGGTAAGGTCAGCATGTCCCGGCCGGGGGTTTAAAATATCACCTTCATTTTCAATGCGCTTATGAGAGGCTTTCCAGTCAAGATTATCAATTATAATGGAAATTGGGGCGCCTGTTGAAATGTCCTTGCTGACTCCTGAGATAATTTTTACCTTATCTTTCTCTATTAACATCCTTGCCCCTCTGCCAAAACCTGCCTGCCTTTTAGCAAGCTGCTCATTTATGTATTCTTCATCTATTTTTACTCCTGAGGGATACCCGGAAATTATGGCAGTAAGAGACTGCCCGTGTGATTCGCCTGCTGTTAAAAACATCATATTTGTAATCATTCCTTTCACTTTGCTTAAAGGCACAAAACGGTGTTAAAAAAAGAAAACCTTCCTCTTGTCTTAAGATTAAAGTTTATATTAAAAAAACCCTGTGTACCAGACTGATATATAATTGCCGAAAAAAAGAGCTAAAATTCCCCCGGCAGACATAAATGGACCGAAAGGAATAAACTGTTTTAAGGTTTTTTTCCTGAAAATCATAAATATTATTCCTGCAACTGCGCCCGCTAAAAATCCAAAAAACAGTGCCGCAATTACATCTCTTACCAGAAAAGCTCCCATCATAAGCGCAAGCTTCACATCGCCCATGCCCATGCCCCTCGGGTATATGAGATGCACAATAAGCATAAACGCAAAGGCGCCTGCACAAAAAACAATGGGAAACCACCATTTTGAAGGGTTTGCAATAAGTGCAGCTGCGGTGCTTAAAGCAAGCCCCGCAAGAGTCATAGGCAGAACTATTATATTGGGTATTATCATGAACTGCCAGTCAATAAATGAGACAACAATAACAGTGCTTATAAATAAAAATGCCGATACTGCCAAAAGTATGTTTAGAAATGAAGATGGCATTAAGACAAAATAAAATGCAGCAAATGCCCAGAGCGCACCGTTTATAAGGCCCGGCGCAATGCTTTTTACGGGAAGTTTTCTGAAGCAATTATTGCATGCTTTTTTCCCTGAAATATGCGCAAGAACAAAAAAAGAGTAAAGTATGTGCGTTTTATGGCTGCAGTAATAACATACGGCATAAGGAGAAAATATCTTAAGTTTCCTGGGAAGCTTATATATTAAAATATTTAAAAAACTGCCTGCTAAAAAACCTGCCGCAAATACGGAAACGCTTATTAAAATAATTTTTAAGTCCATAAATTAAGACCCGGTACTTTATTAATAAAAATGCAGGCGCAAAATCTATTTATCATTTTCAATTATTTCTTTTACAATATTTTTTACTTCCCCGATTACCTTTACAGAAGGCATTATATCAAACCATATTTTAAAAGAATAAGCAGCCTGGTTAATGAGCATATCAGTTCCGTATATAGCTGCAGCCGCCCCTTCGCTTTGAGCCTTTTTTAAAAGCACTGTTTCAACGGGTTTATAGACCATGTCAAAGATATATTTGCCCCCAAGATCCCATGTTCCAGGTATGGGGCATTTTTCTGCAGAGCCGGGGGTTCCGTCATCCATTCCTGCCGGAGTGCAGTTAATAATCAGATCTATTGAGTCAAGCTCTTTCTCAATTTCATCAAGGTAAGTAAGCGCTATTATTTTATTGTCAATTTCATCAAGTATTTGCCCGGCTTTATCTGTATATATTTTTTCAGCTTTGCCGCTCTTTTTATTTTTATCGGATTGAATGGCCTGGACTGTTTTGCGTTTTTTATTGTAACCCTGTTTTTGGTCCTGCATTTTAAGGATATTTGCAGCCATTGTATTTACAAGATGCAGGGAGCGGTTATAATCAATGTCATAAAGATATATTTTTTTTAGAGGCTTTGAAAAAAGTGAAAATACTGCGCTTTTTGCTGCGCCTCCGGCGCCTAACACAAGACAGGTTTTTTGCTCCCATGAAAATATTTTATCTTCAAGCGATTTTATAAGCCCCATTCCATCAGTGCTGTAGCCCTCAGCAGTGCCGACTACTGAATTGAACCTGACAGTATTTATTGAATTAGTTATTTTTGCGCTATCTTCAGCGAAGTCAAGCAGTCTATAAACCTGCTCCTTGAAAGGCATAGTTATATTTAGTCCAATAAAATCAAGGTTTTTTGCACCATAAAATGCAGCCTCCAGATTATCTTTTGCCGGCTCAAAACTTGCATAAACCGCATTTATGTTATAACTTTGCAGAAAATAATTTTGAATAAGAGGAGAAAGGCTGTGCCTTGCCGGGTTTCCCATAAGCCCTAATAGCCGCGTTCCTGAATCTATTACCATACAAACATCCTGTTTTAATATTTAATTACAAATGAACTGTAATTAACTGAAGAGCTGATTTTATCCTTAATCATTTCATCCACACGCGCAAGCGCAGGCCCCTTTTTCACGCTGGCAAAAAATTTCTCCAGCGACTTTTCCTCACCCTGGCAGACAATTTCAACTTTATTGTCAAGCGTGTTTCTTACAAAACCTTTTATTCCAAGAAATGCAGCGCTATCTGCAACAAAATACCGGTATCCAACACCCTGGACCCTTCCTGACACTGTTAAGCTGTAAGTTTTTATTTCACTCATGTACTTTTAAGCAACTGTAAATTGAATAAAGATATTTTAACATATAGATTTTCTATCATAAATTAACCCTGATTTTTTTATTAAAATCATTATATCATTATATTTCTATAACTTCAGGATCTTCCTTTAAGCTCACCACTTTCCATTCATTTTCCTCAAGGTCAAAATCCGTAATTTTTTCAATTGGCATCTTAAGATACCTGCCGCTTCCTTCTGCAGCAACTGACCCGTCTTCAAGCAATATTTCCCCGCTGCCTTCAAAGATACGGCTGTTTTCTTTATTAATTCTTCCGACAGCTTTAATTTCACGGCTCAGCGGCACAGGTTTTTTATATTTTATATTAAACTCAAGCGTTACCCCCCAAACACCTGCTTTGCCTGTATTTACCGCTCGCCCTATTGTTTCATCAAGGATTGCAGCAACTATTCCGCCATGGAGCCTGCCTGGATAACCCTGATGTTCCTGCCTGGGTTTAAATACTGCTATAAGCTGGCCGTTTTCTGTTTCATAAAAAGAGGCATAAAGGCCATAACGATTTTTTAATCCGCATATGAAGCACATCCTGGAATTTTCTTGTTTTCTTTTCACCTTGTGTATCAAATTACTCCTCCAGTAAAAGATTAATTATGGTTTAATATTATATTATACTGGCGGAAAATTTAAGTTTAAGTTGCAGCAAATGTTTTTAAATAATAAAAAAAGGGTATTATCCCTTTATTTTTAATCCGGCCATAATACCCTTTAAAATATTTATTAATTAAGCTCTATTTTTTCTTTATTATTTTACCCAGCACTGTATCTTTATCAATTTTTTTTGTGCAGAAGAACCAGTCATAGCAGTGCATATCCTTTTTTGCTTCCATTCTCTCTTTGGCAACACCGCAGGATCCCGCTGGCGGAACTATAACATCATCGCCCGGCCTCCAGTCAGCAGGCGTGGCAATTTCAAAATTATCAGCAGTCTGCAGGGCAATTATTACCCTATAGATCTCATCAAAGTTTCTTCCAAGGCTTAAAGGATAATAGATAATTGCCCTTATAATCCCTTTAGGGTCAATGAAAAATACTGCCCTCACTGCCTTTGTGGTTGCTTCTCCCGGCTGTATCATCCCATATTTTTTTGCAATTTCCATTGTAATATCTTCAATTAAAGGAAATTTTACTTCAACATCTTTCATGCCCTTATATTCAATTTTATCCTTGATTGTCCTGAGCCAGGCAATATGGCTATAGAGCCCGTCAACTGAAAGGCCGACGAGTTTGCAGTTTGCCTCAGCAAACTTGTCTTCCATGCTTGCAAATGTCATGAATTCTGATGTACATACCGGGGTAAAATCAGCAGGATGACTGAAAAGTATTACCCAACTTCCTTCATACTGTTCCGGAAAATTGATTTCCCCCTGCGTGGTCACTGCTTTAAAAGATGGGGCCCTTTCACCAATTCTTGGCATTGCTGTTGATTCCTGTCCTCCTATAGCTTCCATTTCTTAACTCCTATATTATTATATAATAATTATTATTAACAATATCATTATAAATATTTATTTCAAGTTTTTTTTAAAAATTTTGGGTGTTTACTTAATAAAGACACTGGAAGATATAGAGCCAGGTAACATTTTTATGTTTTCTGCAAAATCAGCTGGCTAAAGAAAGCTTGTTATTCAGGAGTTGCTTGCTTTCTTGAAAAATCTTTTTGATTTCTGTTTTTCAAGCCTATCACCATTTTCACCAGTGATACTTTTTCCCTTAAACATTCCGCCTTTTTCAATAATTAAAGAAGGGCCATTCTGAATTAAATCTCCAATAAACCTGCCAGTTGAAGTTATTTCTATCTCTCCGGAGACATGTATTTTACCTTCTACATGACCGGAAATTACAGCATCTTTTGCATAAATAACAGACTCAACTTTTGCATTTCTTCCAATGGTTATCTTCTGGTCTGCAATTATATCTCCCGAGACCATGCCCTCAATTTTTACTGGCCCAGGAAAAATCATTTTTCCTTGTATCGTTGCGCCTTCAGATATTGTTGTAATATTTTCTGCCGCCATAGTTTTTAAGGTGTGTTTTATGATTTCAAATAATTTAAGAAATTAATGGTTTTAGTATAAATTAATATTATATATAATTCAAGATATTTTTTAATACATATCTTAAATATTATAGCTATTATATAATAATATATTTTTAATATATTAAAATTGTATGATTATTCTTTTTTTCTCAGCAGTGCAAATTCATCAATACTTTCAAGGCCGTTTATCATTATAAGCTCATTTGTGTTTGCTATAGAAATTTTCTCTCCGGTGCAGGCCTTAGTCATCCCTGAAATCTTTAACTCATTGTTTTCCTTTCCCGGCTGAAGCACATCAATGATATCCCCCACTTTTATCTGGTTCCTGGCAGTTATAACAGCACTGTTATTTTTGTAGCCTGCACTTTTGACTGAGCCAACAAATCTGTATTTCCTGATATAGCCAACATTGTCATTGTCTGTAAGCTCAGGGTTCTGTCTGTCTTTTAAAAACATAAATCCTTCAGTAAAGCTTCTGTGAGTTGTCTTATCAAGCTCACCCTTGAGGTATTTTTTATTATCCTCAGAAAAGCTTCCATTTTTTATCATGTCAAGCGCCCGGCGGTAAACCCATGTTACCTGTGATACATAATTTTCAGTTTTCATCCTACCTTCTATCTTAACTCCATCAACTCCTGCATCCGCAATAAGGTCCATTTTTTCAAGCAGGCACAGGTCCCTCGAATTATAAATATATGTACCTCTCTTATCCATATCCGCAGGTAAAAACATATTGGGCCTTTTCTCTTCCATAAGGTAATATTTCCACCTGCATGTATGGGCGCATTGCCCCTTATTGGCATCCCTTCCGGACAGGTATTTGCTTAACATGCATCTTCCGGAATATGAAATGCAAAGGGCGCCGTGAACAAATACTTCAATCTCAGCTTCTGAGTTTTTCTTAAGTAAGCACAAATCTTCATAGGCAAGTTCCCTGGCAATATTTAGCCTTGAGACGCCAAGCCCTGCCCAGAAATTAACGGCCATACTGTTGGATATACTTGCCTGCGTGCTTATATGCAGACGCATGCCTGGCATCATTTTCCTGACAATACCAAACATGCCCGGATCAGATATAATTACAGCATCAAAGCCTGTATTCTTTATATCCTCAATGTATTCCTTCAGGCCATTAAGTTCAGACTCGCTTATAATTGCATTTAATGTAAGGTATATTTTTACTTTTCTTGCATGAGCATAGTCAACTGCTTCCTTAAGCTCGGGCACAGTGAAATTGTCCCCAAAGCTCCTGAGGTTGTATTTGCCGCCCCCAATATATACAGCGTCTGCGCCATATGCCACTGCATATTTTAAAATGCACAGATTTCCCGCCGGTACGCACAGTTCAGGCACTTTGGTTATTGGCCTCTTTCCAGTTTTAATATATTTTTCCATATTAAATATCAGCTCAAAATTAACATATCATTATTATATATTTATTAACTAAAAGGTTACGGGCAAAGAATTTCATAAGTACGAAAATAATCTTATTTTATTTAAATACCGACACTGAAATGCCGTCAGATATATCATAAAACTCTGTGTCGTATT
>JACVJB010000021.1 GCA_015711775.1 Actinomycetota bacterium
CGATTAAAACATTTAATACCCCGCCAAATGCTCCGACTATGCTCATGCCTCCAAGCAGAGCCACTACAAGGGCATCAAATTCATACCCGCTGGCGCCCACTGCACGCCCTGAAAAAAATCTTGATGCAAGTATTATCCCTGTAAGGCCAGACAAAAAGGCGCTTACAATATATAAAATGGCAACATGCTTATCCACTTTTATGCCTGATATTCGTGCTGTTATTTTATTGGAGCCGATATAATAGAGGTTTCTTCCAAATATTGTCCGTTTCTGTATAATAAAAGCAACTATGACTGCAATTATCATTATCAGTACCGGAAGGCTGAAAAAATCAAATACCTTTAATTTACCAAGTATCCCAAAATTAGCAGGCAATCCCACATTTCTTTGTGCGCCCTGTGATACCAGGTGTGCAATTCCACGGGAAATATACATAGTTCCAAGGGTAACAATTACAGAACCTATCTTAATCTTTACTATAAAATAAGCATTTACAGCACCTATGGCTATGCAGATCAATAGTGTTAAAAAAATAGCAAGATAAAAATTCATGCCAAGCCCGTTTGCTATTGCAGATGATGAACCTGTGTCCCTTGCCTGAGAAAAATATGCCACAAGTACCCCGGCAGCTCCTGCAATGCCTCCAACCGATAAGTCAAGATTGCCCGTTATCAGCAAAAAACAGATCCCTACCGCAATAATTATTAAATATGACTGCTGTTGAATAACATTCATAAGTCCGTTTAACTGGAAAAAAGTTGGCACTATTATAGAAGCTATTATAAAAAAAATAACAAGGACACCAAACATTATCAGGTTCATGAAGTTTTCACTGCTAAGGTTCAATCTTTTTTTTAATTTATTATCAGTACCCATTAATTATTGACCTCCGGATGCTATATTGGAAATATATTCTTCATTAATATCTGGCCCATTATTAACCTGTGCCTTTATTTTACCTTCAAAAAGCATGAAAATTCTTTCACAATTATTTATTATGTCTGATAGTTCTGAAGAAAATATTATTATTGATTTTCCTTCCCGTGCAAGTTGCCTGATTATCCCATAGATTTCTTCTTTTGCACCTACGTCAATTCCCCTTGTAGGCTCATCCAGCAGTAATATATCTGCATCTGAAAACAGGCATTTTGAAAATATGGCTTTCTGCTGGTTACCCCCTGATAATTCGTCTATTTCTTTTTCAACGCTTGGGGTATCTATACGGAATTTAGCAACAAATTCATTAGCAACATTTCTTTCTTTATCAAAAAGAAGAAAGCCTTTCTTTGAGACTTTTTTAAGGTTCATTGCAGATATGTTACTTCTTACTGTAAGCATATTAAAAAGCCCCTGTGACCTTCTTTCCTCAGGTAGCAGGACTATGCCTTTTTTCACCGCATCAATAACTGATTTGTTTAATTTTTTACCTTTATATGAAATCTGGCCATCATAACCATCCAGGCCATATATTGCTCTTGCAAGCTCGGTTTTACCTGCACCGACAAGCCCGTAAAAACCGATTACTTCCCCTCTTTTTACATTAAAAGATATATCACTTAACTTATTGTTTGATACGCCCCTGGCTTTGAGGATTTCTTCTTCCTTATGGGCTTCGCCTGTTTCACGTTTTTCAAAAACAGTGCGTCCAAGCATCATACTTATAAGTTCAGACTTATTTTTAATATCTGCAACAAGCTTTGTTGCAATATGTTTGCCGTCCCTCAATACGGTTACATAATCCCCAAGTTCAAAAATTTCATCCAATTTATGAGAGATATATATAAAAGTGGTATTTTTTTCACTGACCAATTTTTTTATTATTTTAAAAAGCCTTGCCTTTTCTTCATTTGAAATACTTGCAGTCGGCTCGTCCATTATAATGATACTTGCTTCACCGGCTACGGCTTTTGCTATTTCAACCATCTGCTTTTGGGCAAAACTCAATTTCCCAAGCAATAATTTTGGGTTAATATTTGGTTCTATTTCTTTTAAGACATTCACCTTTTCATCAACTTTTTTTGTCCTGCGGAGAAACATCAGAAAAGCATCCTCAGATCCTAAAGTTAAATTCTCTGCTGCTGTTAAGTGGTCCACAGTATTTAACTCCTGGAAAAGGGTGCTTATGCCGTGTTTTTGTGAATCTTTGAGATTCCTGGCAATATAATCTTTGCCATCAAGTAAAATCCTGCCTCCTGTTCTTGGCAGCGCCCCTGTCATGATTTTAATCAGAGTGGATTTACCTGCACCGTTTTCACCAACTATGCAGTGAATAGTATTTTTCTTTATATTAAAACTAACCCCATCTAAAGCCTTAACTCCGGGAAAGTTTTTGCTTAATTTTTCTATCTGAAGTATATTGTCGTCCATTTTTTCACCTTAAATTAATTATATGCGACTAATTAACACATTTTTTAAAAAGAGCATAATCTTTATTTTGTTGCTGCCTTTAGGATTAATGCAATTTTTTATCTTTAAGCCTGGTATTGTACGGACATAAATTGCCTTAAAACCCGGCAATCTATGTCCGCTTCCTTGATTCTTTAAACAAATAATCAAAAACAGAGTATTTACCTGTTTTTTTATTTCCTGTTTATACTATTTTACCATACCATTTTCAACAGTTAGATTTCCTGCATATTGCTCATTAAACCATGCAACAGCTTCTTCTATAGGAACATCCCAGTAGCTAATGTAATAATCATAAGTAACTATTTCTACAAGTTCCCACTGGGGAATTTCACCTCTAAGTATGCCCACCAGGGTGTCCATTCTTGCTATTGCATTTTCTTTTGGTGTAAGTCCCATTGTGATTTTAAGTGCTTTTGTAGGATCATATACATCCCTTATTTCCTGCTCTGGTGCGTCTATGCTTACAACTATTTCAGTTAAAGGAACGCCATCTACAGCTTTGCCCCTGCCAGCTTCTTCAAGAGCAGGAAGAACGCCCATGAGAAGATTATTTGCTTCAGCATATACAATGTTTACTTCAGGGTGTGCCTGGAGAAGATCCTGTGCCACTGCATAGGCTTTTTCAGTACCTTCAGCGGCATCAAGCATACCAACATTTGTAGCATTTGGTTCAACGCTCAGAAGTCCCTCTACAAATGGGCCGTGCCTTTCTGCAGTTGTTACAGGATTTTCCATCCATCCGATGCAGGCATATACTATTGGTTTATCAGGATAGAACTCTTTCCATTTTGTTGCAGCAGTTACACCCATTTTAAAAGCTGCTTCTTTTTCGCTAATAGCATTATAAGGAATAGTCAGATCTCCTATGCCCTGGTAGAATGCAGCTGTTGCGGTTCCGCCTTCAATTATTTCACGAACTGCGTCTTTAACTGTCTCACCTTCCCACACAAATACGGACAACAGATCAAATCCAATAGCAAGAACCTGATCAACATTTTCAGCCATAACATTATTATCTGATTTTCCGTCAAAAATCTGTACGTCTATACCATACTTTTCCTTGCCATATTTTACGGCCCATGAAGTATCTGCCTGATGATAGTTATTTTCCATAGTTGATGCAAAATATGCGCATTTTAAACCTTCAGTAGAAATTTCTTTGGCTGCTGCGGTGGTTTCTGCTGCTGCTGCGGTGGTTTCTGCTGCTGCGGTGGTTTCTGCAGTTTCTGCTTTACAGCCTGCAACTGACATTACAGCTATTACCGAAATAATAACTATAACTGATAAAATTATTTTTACTTTACTCATTACTTTTTTCCTTTTCTTAATTGTTTACAATATTTACTTACTTTATCTTTTGCAACCCTCCCTTCAAAAAATGTATCAGATGATATATTTCTTGTTTGCCTCCTTTCATATTCAATAAATATTTTTTTTAAATATTTACAATAAAAACTTTTACAACAAAAGTTAATATACTTTATATGCCCACTACTTTCTTCCATAGCCTTACCCATTCCTTTGCCCGTTCAGGAGTGCATTTTGATGAATAGACATCCCGGCAAATTATTTCAAGGCAGCCGTTTTTAGTGGCATCCCTTGTCTGGATGGCTTCCTTTTCAACAAGTTCCCAGTTCGGAGTCTCAGTGCTGACATATGCCGGGGTAGGTTTTCTGCTGTAAACATAATTTTTTCCTAAAAGCTCTCCGGCTTTTTTAAAATCATTCCAGTGGGAAACCGAGACAATGCGCAGATTTTTTATGGCATCTTTTACATATGGAAACCTGTCGTCCATTCTCTCACAACATCCGTAATATGAGAGCCCGAACATATTTGCAATTTCTGCAATATAGGGCAGGAAGAATTCTGCATACATTTTTGGTGACATGCATTCTGTTTCCTGGGATTCGGGCCAGGTCCAGCAGTCTTTAAGCTCAACTTTTTTATCTGTTCCAATAGCAGGCAAATCAGACACGTACCCATAGCAAGAAGGCCCAGCAAACTGGTTATCAGTATTAAAATCAAGCAGTTTTTCATCAACAAGGAATTTGAAAAACCTTTTTTTATCCTCAACAAGGAAACTACACAGCTCATGAAGCGCGTCCGGATAATCATACACCCATGTCATAATTTTTTCTGACCCTATAAGCTTGAAAAGATCCCATGTAACCCCGATAAAGTTATTGCCGGTAAACGGCTGGTTCCCAAGGTCAAAATCAAAATTATCAAAATTGCCAAGTTTTACAGGCAGTATATCTCCAAAAATACTTTCAAACTTATCTTTTGCATCAAGAGTTGGTTTTCTGTCAATAGAAAATGTACGGGGGGAAAGCCTTTTAATATCATCGGGTGTTTTTATCGGGAAGTTGGACAGGTAGGCAAGCCCTGCCTGAGCTGCTGTGTGCTCTTCAATCTTTATCTGCCCAAAGTCTTTCCCGGTAACAACAAGTCCGGGGCCCCACCATGCTATACGAAAATATGGCTCCAGGACAACATCGTCTTCCATTTCATCAAACTGCCTTATTGCAAACATCATCCTTTTTTCAACATTCTGCAGAAGGCTGTCCTGGCACTTTATTTTATAATCATCAAGATAGCCGTCCAGCCAGAAAGGCTCAAATATTATCATTGGCCTTTGAGGTTTTAAATCATGCAGGTCTTTCCATAGTTGTTTTCTCTCTGACATTACATCCATCTGCGCAATTTCCATATACCTTTTAGCAAGCTCCCGCAGAACCTTTATATCGTTGGGACTTGCTGTACTTTTATTGTCTTTCATTTAACACCTCTTTTTTTAATATTTACTAATATTAATTATTAATATTGTCCAAATTCAAATGCAGCTTCATACATTGCAATTATTTTCTGCGGATTGACGCCGGACTGTATATTGTGGGATGGTGAAAGTATGTATCCTCCGCCCGAAGCCAGGTCTTCAATCCTCGTTTTCACTTCTTGCACAATATCAAGGATTGTGCCATGGGAAATTGTTCCCTGGGAGTTAATTGCCCCATGAAAAGAAAGTCTGTTTCCAAAATTTTCCTTGATTAGCCTGGTATCCATACCCGAAGCATTGGACTGTACCGGGTTAAGAATATCTGCTCCCATGCTAATAAAGTCTTCGATAAAACCATATACTGCTCCGCATGAATGAATGGCCAACTTACCATCGGGATTTTGCGTCAAAAATTCCTTTTTTGCCTCATTCCATTCTGTCTCAAGAAATGGTTTTACCCTTTTCCTGAATGTCTCCAGTGAAATAAGCGGGGCAGCCTGTGAACCAAGATCCTCTCCCTGTATCCTGAAATAAGTAAGATATTTTCCTATTTCCTTTAAAATTTGTTTGTCCCTGTACAGGTTAATCTCGAGTATTTTCTTCATTACAGCTTCTGCCATATCAGGATTTATAAGCAAATCAACAAAAAAATTCTCCATACCTCTTAAATAATGGGCGCGTTCAAAAATATTTCCCCCGAAATTCATTGTTAGGGCAAAATCAGTATTATTATAAAGATCTTTTACATAATCTTTTAAACCTTCCAGTTTTGGCTCATCAGGGGCAGGCCACTTATATTTTAAAATATCATCTACAGTTTTAGCATTTTCAAGTGGATGATCTTCCAGCTGGTATAGAAATCCTCCGTTTTTGTCGTTAACGCGTTTTTTTAAACAGCCCCATTCATCTTTAAATTCTCCTGAGTTCATATCCCATAGTCCTTTTGCAGTTTTGCCAAAAGGAATATGCATAACATCAATATTAAGTTTTTTTAAGACTTCAGGCTTCGGGAAAACATGAGCCCAGTCATCCCACCATAGCACATCAGTCATATTCAGGTAATCCAGCAAATCCTGGTAAGGTTTTACTGTTATAGTTATATCGAGAGGCACCCTGTCGGGTTCTCTGTGGTTTAAAGAAATTTTAACTCTTTCCCTGCCTGTTAAAGCCATGACTGTATACCTGAAATTAAAATCCGTACTTTTTAAAATTCTTAATTATTTATATATTATTTCTGCAATTCCGATAATCTCCTGTAAGCCCCGTTTTTATCCAAAGACTCATAAACATCACAATATATTGCAAATAAGTCAGTATAAATTTATGCATTAGTGGAAATTGGCTCATACCTTCGATCAAATTTAACCAGGTCGCTAGCCGCTTCCCTTAAATCCTTATAAAGGCCTATTCCTACTGCCCCGCACATGGCCGATCCCAGGGAGCCTGCATCTTTAACCTTTAATGTCTCTGTTGGTATATTATACACATCCGCCTGTATCTGATTCCATGTTTCAGATTTGGTTGCCCCACCAATTATTCGCACCCTGTCCACTTTAATATTATTTTCTTTTATACTGTTTATAATATCTTTCTGTTCAAGGGCAATTCCTTCCATACATGATCGTGCAAGATGCATTCTTGAATGTGAAAATGTCAGGCCAAGGAAAAGCCCTCTGGCCTCAGTGTTCCATCTTGGAGACGCTGCCGCCGCCCAGTAAGGCATACATAAAAGCCCGTTGCTTGCAGCAGGAATTTTTTTTATTAACGCATCTAGATTTACAAAAACATCTGTACCGCTTTGTTTTGCCTGCTCCTTTTCAAAAGCCGCAATTTCATCCCGGAACCATCTGTATACCCCTGCTGCACCGTTCTGCAGGCCTTCAAACTGCCAGTAACCGTGCAATGCATGATTGCATATTATAGTTTTTCCCTTTGGATCCCTGTATTTATTTTCAAGGAAAGCAACAGCCATTCCACCTGTGCCTATTGATACAGAAAGCATGCCCGGATAAACAACTCCCGCACCTACTGCTGCGCTGTTCTGATCTCCCATACCCACGCAAATGGGAGTATTTTCCAGAAATCCGCTTTTTTCTGCGGCTTCTTTTGAAATTTCACCTATCCGTGTCCCGGAAGGCAGTACTTTTGCAAGTTTTTCTTTATCTATATCAAATGCATTAATGATTTTATCGCTCCAGCTGTAATTGTCTGTGTCCCATAATCCTGAAATTGCAATCCCTGCTTCGTCACTATAATAATCATCAGCCCCCAGGGCTTTTAGTATTACATCCTGGAGTTGAGTATGCTTTTTTGTTTTTTCCCAGATCACGGGTTCTTTTTCCCTTACATAAAGTATTTTCTGGAGAATCCATGTACATGCATTGGGCATACCAGTTATCGCGTAGTACTGGTCATTTCCAATCTCGCGGTCTATCAGCGCAACTTCTTCCGTTGTCCGGTTATCCTGCCAGGAAATCATTTTAAGAGGCTTATCTTCATAATCCACAAATACACAGCAGCCTCTTTGCGTAGAAGCAGCTATTGATGCAATCTCAGAAGGGTTTATACCACTGCTTTTAAGCGCCTGCCTGTTTGTTTCAAAAAGAGCTTCTATGATTTCATTGACATCCTGTTCCACCCAGTTTGGTTTTGGATAATAGCAGGGATACTCTTTATAACCGCTTCCAACTATTTCACCTTTAAGGTTAAAAATAATTGTTTTTGTCCCGGTGGTTCCAACATCTATGCCTACCAAGTATTTTTTCACTAACAATCTCCCGGTTTAATAGTTATATAGTCTACTAAAAATGTGAAAAGCTATTAATTTTATGCATATGGATTATAAAAATAATTATAAGGTTAAAACTAATAAATTATTATCAACCTGTAAATTTAAAATTCTTAATTTTTATTTGATGAAATAATGTTCACATTAGTACAATAGTACAGAATGTTAAATCAAATACCTTATTTTGTCAATATACTTATATCAATTAATGGAACAAATGATAATTGTGGTGTTCATTTGTTTAAATACAGCCAAGTATTTTTTTGCCGTTTATTTATTTATTACCTGAATACCTGGACCATGAGGGGCTGCTGCACATTGAAGAATTGTTTGACAGATTAACCTAGCCGGAGCCGTCGGAGTTCATCAAATAGATCTGGTAATGGCCATCCCTTGAAGAGGTAAAAACAATTTTAGTGCCGTCAGGCGACCAGGAAAACCCGAATTCATTAAAATCATTTTCTGAAATATTTTTTATATTTGTACCGTCGCTGTTCATTATATATATCTGAGATTTACCGCTCGAATAAGATGCAAAAGCAATCCTGTCCTCAGTAGTATAATCTACCTGGTTTAAAATAGCGCCATGTTCAATTTGGGAGTTTTCGGGCTTACTGCATGACGTAATACTGAAAACAGCTATTATAATAATAAATAAAGTTACAGATATTTTCCTTTTATAATTTGAAGTTATTTTCATAAGTATAGACAAAGTAAATTAAAGTGTTCTGAATTTAAAATTTTGGCCCTTTATTCCCAGGTGCCAGCCGGAGTTTTTTGCAGTCAAATATTCAGGGTGGGCAAGAAACCATGAGTTTTTAGCTATAAGAAGCCTGTCCATATCATTATTTCCAATCTCAAAATCAATAGGCATATTGGTACCCTTAAGAAGGCTCACAATTACATTTATACCCTCCTTTTGGTAAACATTTGCGCCTGCATAGTGCATGCACCCGCCATATAGCTCAACTACCGAACCTCTGGGCGCAAGGAAAAATTCAATGAGAGAAGAATCGTAAGTGCCTTGTGGCCAGGAAATATCATATGACAGTCCCAGCATCATTATCATATCCGAACCTGTAATGTATACTTCACTGCCATGGTGAAACTCAAGACCATTTAATATATTATTCCTTCCATAACATACTCCAGCCTGGACCTCCATGCCGCCATAAATACTGCGCATGACAGGATCGAGTTGTCCTGCAAGTTTCTTTCGCATTTTTATATCATCTGCAATGTATACTATTTCGTCCTTTACTATATTATTGTTCCTTATATGGTCCATTAGAGAGCTGATGTTAAAACCTTCATGAACATTGCCGTATCTTTTGAATCTCTGGTCATTTACAGACAGTATTTTCCTGCCGGGATTTAATTTTTCCAGTTTTTTTATTAATTCT
>JACVJB010000022.1 GCA_015711775.1 Actinomycetota bacterium
AAATGAACAATCAAAAGCGATACAAAAAAAGGACCCAATCCTTTTCCAAAATCGTCAAATAGATTAAAAAGGGCAAAAGCTTGTCCGCGTACTCTCGGATGTGTGACATTCGTCAGTGTTGCCTTGATGATAGGTCCTGTTGGAGCACTTCCAATCCCAGCCAAAAAGGCAACTGCAGCGCAAACGTAATAAGGCGTCGATGTATCAACATGATTTATTAGAAACCATAAAGGGAAACATCCTAGAATTGCTGTACTTCCAGCAAAGACAGCAGGCAAACGCACATCCATCTGATATAGAGTTTTGCCTCCCACTCCTCCCAATACTAGTCCACCAGCATAACCAAGACTGAACAACAGGAGCGTTGTGGTGGCAGATTCAACAGTAAATCCTCGATCTTCGCTCAAGTAGTCGTTCAGGAATACATTTATGATTCCCCAAGGTATACAGCCTGGTGCACCTTGCAGTAAACTCAAGACGACAGTAGGTGTGGACACAAGCTTCAGTGCTGCCGAGAGATGACGAGAGGCGTTCTTTTTACAACAAAAATCGGGTTTTTAATGCTTTTTCTTGCTGCGCTTTTAATGCTTGCGGGAATTGTCTGGATAATGAGGATTATTAAAATTGAATACTGATTTTAATAAACAGGAGATGGTATAAAGTGTATATATATTTAATAATAATTTCCGTATTCGTAGCCGTATTCTGTGGAGTTCTGTTTTTAATTATGCCTAAAATATATGGCAGCAGGAAAGGAAAGGACCTTTCAAAGCTTGATGATTATATTATGCTTGCAAAGAAAAGTGAAGAAAAAACGGCAGGCTCCAGAAAATCGCTTTCAGAAGTTTTTTTGAAGATGTTCTCCTTTACAAGAAGAATACTGCCAAAAAACCTGGTGGAATCTGTAAGAACAAGGCTCGAACTTGCCGGAGTACAGGAAACTATGCGTGTTGACATTTTTCTTGCAATAAAATTTTTTATGCCGTTTATCCTTTTATTTATGCTGGTTTTCTTTATGCTCTTTTTTGAAATACCTGCTTTCGTCAGGCTGTTTCTTGTAATAATGATACCTTTTACATATATATTCCCTGATTTTTATCTGAAGAATAAAACTGCAAAAAGGCAGGATGAAATAAGGAGGCACCTTCCAAATGCGCTCGATTTGCTGACCATTAGTGTAGAAGCAGGGCTTGGTTTTGACCAGGCGCTTATAAAAGTTGCAAATAATATAAAAGGATGCCTGGGGCCCGAGTTTAAGCGTGTCATAAAAGAAATGGAGATAGGGGTATCCCGCAAGGAGGCCCTCAGAAATTTAAGTAAAAGAACAGATGTTACAGAGCTTAACACCTTTATATTTTCAATTATACAGGCAGATATTTTCGGTATATCAGTGGGAAAGGTTTTAAGGGTGCAGGCTGCAGAAATGAGAATTAAGAGGAGGCAGCTTGCAGAGGAAAAAGGAATGAAGGCGCCCGTTAAACTTGTATTTCCTACGATACTGTTTTTATTTCCTGCCCTGATGGTTGTTGTTTTGGGACCTGCTGCCATAAGGATATGGGATACATTAAAACTGCTTATGCAGTAGTAAAAAAAATTTCCAACGTTCCTGAAATTCCTGTTGCTATTGCAAAGAGGTCAAGCCAGATTCTTTTTACCCTGTCAAATACGAAAAGTTCCTTTGATATATCACATAAAGCTGCAATTATTGCAGCAATTCCTGTATAAAATCCAAAAGCCGGCGAAAGAATTGAAAGAAATCCGCTACCAGGATTTTTGTCTTATTAACCAGCATTTTACCGGAGCAGGAGTATTAAAATATTATCACATAACAATTAAATTATATATTAGAATAATATTAAAAACAGTACTATTAATAAAAAGGTAAAATTATTTTATTAGTATCTTGTATTGCAAGATACTTTGTGGTATTATGTGCCTGCACTGATTAAAAGAAAGGCGAATTATATGAATATTCAGTTTAAAAAAGGCGTACTGGAACTTTGTGTCCTTGCGCTTCTTACAGAAAAAAACAGGTATGGATATGACCTGGTTAATGAGATATCAAAAAACATACAGATTTCTGAAGGTACCATATATCCGCTTTTGCGAAGATTAAAAAATGTCGGCTATGTTACAACTTATCTGCAGGAATCACAGGAAGGCGCTCCGAGAAAGTATTACAAACTTACAGAAAACGGGCTGAAAATAACCGGTGAATTAAAAAACGACTGGTTTGATTTTGTAAAAAAAGTTAACGGTCTTTTAAAAGGCGGTGGTAAAGATGAATAAAAAGAAGCATTTCCTTGAAAGCCTTGAAAAGAACTTAAAGGGCATACCAAAAGATGAAATAAATGATATTCTTGAAGATTTCAGGGAATATTTTGATATCGGCTCTGAGCGGGGAAGATCAGAAGATGAAATAATATCTTCATTCGGAAACCCGAAAATTATTGCAAAACAGATAAAAGCCGAGTCATATATAAAAAAGGCGGAAGCAAGCACTAGCGCCGCTAATATAACCAGGGCAGTATTTACAACTTTAGGCCTGAGTTTTTTCAATATTATTTTTATTCTGCCGGTATTTGCAGTAATTTTTTCCATGCTGGCAGCGCTTTTCGCAGCCGCAATATCTATTAGCGCAGCAGGAATTTCAGGAACTGTGGCAAGCTTTTTTTACCCGCTTTATTCCCAGTATTTTACTTTCAATATTAATGCCGCAGTGCTGATATTTGCTTTTATCGGAACGTGTTCATTTGGAATTTTATTTTTTATAGGGGATATATATCTTGCAAAACTTATTTACAGACTGATAGTTAAATATTTAAAACTGAACATAAGTATTGTAAAGGACAGGAGGCAGATAGATGAAATTTAATATAAAAAAACTTGTAATAGTGCTGGTTTTGATAACGCTTGTTTCTTTTACGGCTGCAGGAATTACGCTGTATATTACAGGGGGAGTTAGCGCCGCATCAGCTGGAGCAGCGCAGATAAAAATTTCAAAAAGTTATCCTGCCAAAGAAATTAAAAATATTATGATTAATACAGTAAGCACAAAGGTAAATATAATACCTGTTGTAGATAGTAAAGTCGGAATAGATTTTTATGGAAATATCACAACAAACCTGACCAATGTCAAACCTGAGCTTCAGGCAAATATTGAAAATGGCACTCTTAACATTGAAATATCGTATCCGAAAACTATAAATATCGGGCTTATAAACTTTGAAAAACTGTATCTTGATGTGTATGTGCCGGATAATTATGCAGGCAGCATCGAGGTCGAAACGGTGTCAGGCGATCTTGACATAAGAAGGTTCAAGCTTTCCGGGCTTGGTTTTAAAAGCCTCTCCGGAAATATAAACGCAGAATCTGTGATTGCAGATATGCTGGATATAAAAACTGCTTCGGGAAAAGCAGTTTTAAAAGATATAAGCGGAAATATAAAAATAGATTCAATATCAGGTGAAGCGGATGCAATAATTGGCTCTTTAGAAGGGGACATAAATATAAAAACAATTTCAGGAAAAGCGCAAATTGAGTTACCCGGCAACAGCGCCTTTAATTTTGAATTCGGCTCAGTTTCAGGAAATATTAAAAACGAATTTTCTGCAGATATAAAGTTTATCGATAACCGCAAAATTGAAGGTAGTGTTGGTCAGGGCGCCCACAAAATAATAATCAGCACTACTTCAGGTGACATATCAATAAAGAAAGGATAAAAATATGCATAAAAAGATAGTTAAAAAAATTGCAGGTTTCAAAGTGCTGGCAGTTATTCTGGCAATATTTCTTGCTGCAGCAGCTTTTTCCTCCTGCATAAGAATTACAGGGTTTTCAGGCTCCGGAAACCTTGCTACCCGGGAAAGAAATATATCCGGGATAAGAAGCGTTTCTGTAAGCGCCGGCATGAACCTTTACATTGAACAGTCAGGATATGAGTCTCTAAGAATAGAAGCCGAAGATAATGTGATTCCAAAAATACTAACAGAAGTAAAAAACGGACACCTGGAAATAAAGTACAAGCCATGGATATTTGGCTTTGGCGGAATTAACGTAACAAGTCCTGTAAATATTTATCTTACAATTGCAGATATTGATGCAATCAAAGCTTCAAGCGGCTCATATTTAGAGAGTGGCATGATCAGTACAGAAAGCCTTAAACTATCCCTTGCCAGCGGCGCTTCAGGAGAAGTTGAAATACAGGTATCAAAGCTTATCGTGGATCTTTCAAGCGGTTCAAATCTTAAAATCGGGGGAACTGCGCAAACACAGGAAGCAGATTTAAGCTCCGGGGTAAAATATGATGCATACGGCCTTAAGAGCACCCAGGCAAAGCTGGATGTATCAAGCGGCGCTGTGGCTGATATTAATGTAAGCGAACGCCTGGATGTGGATATTTCAAGTGGGGCAACTGTAAGATATATCGGAACGCCGAAAATAATCTCCGATATTTCTTCAGGCGGAAATCTTAAAAATGTATCAGAAGAATAAAAAAGTAAAGCGAAAGGAAAGGTATGAAAATGAACGTAGAAAGAAATAGCATTAAAAAAATTATAACCGCAGCTTCCATTGCCGTCCTTGCAGTGATGCTTTTACTTACCATGAGCTCCTGCATAACAATCAGGTTAAACAGCCTTAAGGGAAGCGGTGAGGTTGTGTCTGAAGACTTTGATGTAAGCGGGTTTAATAAACTGTCTTTTTCAGGAATAGGCAAAATCATTATAGAGCAGTCCGGCAAAGAATCTCTTACTGTTGAGGCAGAAAAAAATATAATAGATGCCCTTGAGATAAATGTCAGCGGAAACAGATTAAATATCGGCCTTAAAAGGGGATTTATAAATATTATTCCGACAAAAGATATTATCTTCCATCTTATGGTAACAGATCTTCAGAAAATAGATCTTACGGGAGCGGGAAGCGTTATTTGTGAAAGCTTTGAGACTGAAAACCTGGAAATAAATTCAAGCGGGCTGGGAAATATAGAATTTTATATTGAGGCTGAAAATCTTGAAACAGAAATATCGGGCGCAGGAAAGGTAATAATGGCTGGTAAAGTGGATAGCCAGGAAGTAAAGGTATCTGGCGTCGGTACTTATAACGGAAAGGAGCTCCAAAGCAATGAATGCTTAATTAACATAAGCGGCGCAGGTAATGCAATAGTCAATGCAGCGCAAACACTGGATGTAAGGATGAGCGGCGTTGGCCATGTAGAATATACCGGTAATCCTCAAATAACCCAGAATATATCCGGTGTAGGCGGTACTGTAAAGAGCATTGACTGAATATGCGCTTAAGCCAGATTAGCTGGAGGACGCATCAGTATTTTTTAAAAAAAATTTGTTAAAAACATAATAAAATCAAAAAGGAGAAAAAAATGAACGATGAAACAAAAAAAGAGGAAATGAAAGGTAAAAAGATTGTTGAAGGGCCAACAATATATTTCTGGGTGCTTTCAATAATTACTGGCCTGGGGCATTTTTCGCTTAATTTTGGTAACTGGATGGGCAATGATTTTCATATCGGACCCGTTTCAATAGGTCTGCCTTCACCGAATACATCCTTTATTTTTGTTGCTTTATTTGTAGCTTCTCTTATAGGCCTGTATGTCAGGAAGAGCTGGGCCGTGCCTGTTGGAAGGGCAGGGCTTGTTGTTTCAATGGTAATATTTTTCCCTGTAGGCACGATTTTTGGCGCAATTCTCTGGAAAAGATACAATGATCCTGAAGCAAAAAAATATTTGGATTATGTTGAGGCTGCAGATAAAGAAAAAGATGTTGACTCTACAAAGCCGCCAGTAAATGATTCAGAAAATAATGCCGTTAAATAAATACAGGCATATATTTAATAAAAAAAGAATGGGTATCTGTATAAAGGTACCCATTCTTTATGCCGTTTATGTAAGCAAAATCCCGGCTTGCTTTACCCGGATTTAAGTCTGGCAACTGCTTCTTCAACTGATTTTGAATCCAGTATTGTTTTTATAAGATTATTCACTTTATTTTCTATAATATCCCTCACTTTCCTGAAAGAATCAGCGGGCATTCCGACCGGGTCCTCAATCTGCCAGTCACCCCTGTATTTAGCCGGCACATAAGGACAGTTTACCCCGCAGCCCATGGAAACCAGGATATCTATACTTCCCGGTATTTCAGAAAGAGTTTTTGGATAATGTGACGAAATGTCAATGCCTTTTTCCTTCATTGCGGTAACAGCAGAGGGATTAACTTCATGAGCAGGATGCGTGCCTGCGCTGTAAATCTGTATAAGGCTGTTTTGGTTATAAAGACCCTTTTGCCCTTTTAAAAGGTTTTTTGCAAATCCTTCAGCCATCTGGCTTCTGCATGAATTGCCAGTGCATACAAAGGCTACGCTTATTTCCATAATATTCTCCATTTAAGATGTTTTATAAAAAATTGTTAAAAACAAATTTTATTATAATGTACTTATTTTTATCTAAAAATTGTAAAATGTCATTTAGTATTTCTAAAATCTGCGGTAATTTTTAATATATTTGTAAAAAATATATTTATCTGGGAGTCGCGTTGATTAAAACAGGTTTTGTAACTGACAGTTCTTCAGATATCCCGGTTGAAATTGCAAAAAAATATGGTATGAGATTGTACCGCTGTATATAATAGGTATTGAGGGCCGCGTATATAAAATTCAGTGATATTATAGTAACCAGGATAACCACAGTAATAAGCGCCACAGGCCCGGGCATTATCGGAGTTGCGATTAGCCCTGTTTAAAATAAAAAACTGGATTATGGGAGATTTTATAATGTCAATAAATCAAGAAAATGAAAAGGCGGCCTTCAGCAGCGGAAATATTCCGGTTCTTACTGTTGAAGGGGAACTGCTTCCTGAAGTCTGGGAAAAATCCCTTTGCCAGTTATGGGAAAATGGCATAGCCATAAAGACACAGTATGACAGGCCAAATGATCCGCCAAGCAGGGATGCTACAATGGTAATGATAATAAATAAGCCGTTTTCTGAACCAAGAATTCACAGGGCGCTTCCGACAGGGCTTGATGAACTTGAGATTTACAGGCAGGAAGTGGTGCTGGGTGTGCATGATCACTGGATTGGCAGCCATGGCTGGTCTTACAGCTATCATAACAGGCTTTTTAATTATATCACCGGCGGCAATTCTGAAGGCGGAGGTAAAAAATACCTGGATCAAATTGAAGCAGTTATTGAAAATCTCACTGAATGCTTTTACACAAGGAGGGCCCAGGCAATAACCTGGGATCCTGAGCTTGATGCAAAGCACCATGAACCGCCATGCCTGCAGAGACTATGGTTCCGTATACTTGAAGATCCGGCAGAGGGCCTGGTTCTTAACATGAATACTCACTGGCGCTCAAGGGATGCTTTTAAAGCAGCATTTATGAATATATTTGCGCTCACTGATCTGCAGAAAAAAGTAGCAGGCAGGATTTCAGCAAATATAAAAAAGCCTGTAGCAATTGGACGGTACGTCGATATAACAGACAGTTATCACATTTATGGCTCTTACTTTGGACAGTTCAAGGGATTTCTTGAAACGCTGCAGACAAAAACCTTTGAACAGAGAACTTATACATCTGAATATTGCGAACCATTTTTTGAGGAAGCAAGGAGAAAAATAGCCTCAGAATAGCAACATCTCAGGTATCCGGATTTTTCAAATTTAAAATGATTTTTTTGGGGTCTTTGGATGTAATTTAAATAATATTTATATTAATTAAAAGTGAAAGGTGTACATGGAAAGCGCCAAAAATATAAAAATCGGGCTTGCAAGCGACCATGCCGGATTCTGTTACAAGGAAGAAATCAAGAAATGGCTTACAGAAAACGGACATGATGTTAAGGATTACGGGGTTTTTAACGAAAAATCCCTTCTGGACTATAAATGTGTAAAAAACCTTGCTGATGGAGTTTCAAAAGGCAAAGTGCAAAGGGGAATAGCAATATGCGGAACCGGAATTGCCGTCAGCATTGTTGCAAACAAAGTAAAGGGAATAAGAGCCGCTGTATGCAATGATATGTATACTGCAATAAAAACGCGCCAGCATAATGACTCAAATATTCTTACACTAGGTTCGCGCGTAGTCGGCCTTGGCCGCGCAATAGAGATAATTAAAGTCTGGTTAAATACAGATTTTGACGGGGGAAGACATGCGCAAAGAAACAGGTATATTTCATCCCTGGAAGATTAACCGGTTTAAAAATATTTAACAGGAAATATGGAGGGTCTTAAGTTTTACTTAAATTTCAGGCAATCTGTATAATTCCATGTTTAAATCAGGCTAAATAAAAAACAATTACATAAAATTCAGTATTTTGCTTATAATTATTTAATTTTTTTTATAAAATATATAGCTGTTGTTCTTTTTTTAAATTATTATCATATTTTTATCCAGACTGGAGTAATAGTGGTAGATATTAAAAACATCAGGTCATCTATTTGTAAAATGGGAAAGCTTCTTTACGACAAGGATCTTACCGATTCCAGCGGCGGAAATATTTCTGTCCGCGATGGAAATCTTATATATATTAACCCCAGAAGGTCCGGGCAGGACTGGCAGTGGGAAATAGATGAGGATTCCATAATAGTTACTGACCTTTGTAAAGTGCCGGTAGTTGGTGAAGTGGACAGGATATCAAGGGAGGCTGCAACACATTATTATATATACCAGAACTTTCCTGATGTAAATGCAGTAATACACGGCCACCCGTTTTTCATGATGGCTTTTGGCGCGGCACATATGGACATACCTGCCGTAAGCGAAGGAACGCGGGCCGTTGTAGGGATGCAGCCCATAACAAATATTGCTGAAGTTGTTCCGGGCAGCATTAACCAGGCTGAGGAAGTAGTAAAAAATTTTTTGAAAAGAAGGGAAATTGAACCGGGCTGCCCTCTTATATGCAATATTCCTTTTCACGGTACTTTTGCTGCAGGAGCTACTATAAATGATGCATTTTTATACACTGAAGTTGCAAATAACTGCGCCAAAATACTTATTTACAGACAGATAATGTTCGGCAATGATCCAAAGGCTGACTTTTCAATACACAAACAATTTACCAAAGAAGACTTTGAAACAATCGGGGTTTCAAAGGAAGTGTGCGCCCCGGGATATGTATATACAGATAATACAG
>JACVJB010000023.1 GCA_015711775.1 Actinomycetota bacterium
TACTCCACATGTAGCCGGGGAAATTAAAAGCCCTTCAGGCGAAACAATTATTAATTTAAGTGATAAAGAGCCCGAGAATCTTAATCTTGATTCGGATTACATGGAAGTTATTGAAGAAGGTCTTGTTCAGGTTGTAAGCCAGGGGACTGCAGCCGGAAGGTTTGCAGGCTTTCCATTGGCAGAAATTCCAATTGCAGGTAAAACAGGAACTGCAGAAGTTTTTGGAAAACAGGATTCAGCATGGTTTGTGTGTTATGCTCCCGTTCATAATCCAGAGTATATAATTGTTGTAATGCTTGAACAGGCCGGAGGTGGCTCAAGTTCTGCGGCTCCTGTAGCAAGGAAGATACTTGATTACCTTTACGGATTGTAAAAATAGAAAAAAAGGAGACTGTTCCCAGGTTTTAAATTATGAATGATTTTAAAAGAAAAGATTATGGCAGCGGCAGTAATTACGGCCTGCGCAGGGATGGAGGCCCTGTTGAAAATTTGTCTTATGGGCACACAGATAATTATTTAACCGGCAGAAACGGCCTGCAGTCAATGTCGCTGGATAACAGGAGAAACAAAAAGACAAGATTTGATTTTATTCTTCCTGCGCTGGTATTTCTTCTCTCGTTGTTTGGCCTGCTTATTATTTACAGCGCTACAAGATATAGTATGCCAAATAATGTTACCGATCCTATGTTTTATCTGAAAAAACAGGGTTTCTTCCTTATAGCGGCGGCTGTTGTTTTTATTTTAATACAATTTACAAACTACAGGTTTATCACAAAGTTGTGGTGGGCGCTTTTAATTATTATAATTGCGCTCCTTACAGGAGTTTTGCTTTTTGGCTATGTGGTTAACGGTTCAAAAAGCTGGATAGATTTAAAATTTACTTCAATACAGCCCTCAGAATTTTCAAAGGTTTTAATGGTGCTTGTAAATGCCGCCATTCTTTCAAAATGGCCCCGTGAAAAAACAAATTCTGTGGGCTTTAAAAAAGTTGCCCTTTCACTGCTGGTTGCAGTACTTTGTATGGTACTTGTTATGCTTGAACCCGACTATGGAACTGCCCTTATATTCTTTCTCACTTTTATGGGTATGCTTTTTTTATCCGGTGCAAACCTTTTTTATTTTTTTGGCATTCTTATTGTAACTGTGGGCGGATTTTTTACGGCAATTAAAATAGGCCTTATAAAGCAGTATCAGCTGGACAGGATTCTTGTTTTTATGAAACCGGATATAGAGAAACAGGGCATAGGTTATAATCTTTTCCAGTCCAAGCTTGCCATAGGATCCGGTGGCATATGGGGCAAAGGCCTGTTTTTGGGCAAGCAGACAAACCTGAATTATGTTCCTGAACATCATACAGATTTTATATTTTCTGTAATTGGCGAGGAGCTCGGTTTTTTTGGCGCAGTCGCTGTGATTATTATTATTGCCCTCATAATATGGAGATGTTTTTATATAGCCGCAAATGCAAGAAACAGCCTCGGATCGCTTATAGCTTCAGGGGTGGGCTTTATTATACTTTCCCAGTCAGTTATAAATATTGGAATGACAATAGGAATAATGCCTGTAATAGGAATACCTCTTCCATTTTTAAGTAATGGCGGATCAAATCTTCTTGCCATATTTATTGGCGTTGCTTTTGTTGAAAATGTGTATTTTAAAAGAGAATTAAGGAAAGACTACGAAATAGCATATGATGAATTTGATTAAATTATGACACAACTATTAAAAATGCTGGATTTGGCAGAAATCGGCGCTCTGCTTGAAGGAATTCAAAAACCGGGAAGATATATCGGTAAAGAATTCGGCATTAAAAGCAAAAAACCCGGTTATCTTCTTAAAAATCCCGGCACAGTTAATACGGCGCTTGTTTTTCCTGATGTATATGAGGTGGGCATGTCAAATCTTGGCCTGCAGATACTTTATAAAATTATAAACAGCAGTCCGCGTTTTAATGCAGAGAGGGCCTTTAGCCCATGGTTTGATTTTGAAGACAGGCTCAGAAAAAGCTGCACAAAACTGTTTTCGCTGGAAAACAGGATATTTCTTGACTGCTTTGATTTAATAGGTTTTAATGCCGCTCATGAGATGCTGTACACCAATATAGTAAATGCAATTGACCTTTCCGGGCTTGCGATAAGATCTTCAGAGAGAAAGTCGCTTTTTCCGCTTGTGTGCTGCGGGGGTTCTGCTGCAGTAAACCCGTGGCCGATATCGGCTTTTATGGATTTTATGGTAATTGGCGACGGGGAGGCCGTTATAAGCCTTATACTTGAAACCATAAGCAGTTATAAAGACAAATATTTAAGCGACAGAACCTCTTATTTGGAAAATTATTTTAGTTTGCAGCAGTTAAAAAAAGAAATGCTGCGCAGTTTGGGGCAGCTTGAAGGGGTTTTTGTGCCTTCCCTTTACAGCCTTGTTTACAACAGGGACAATACGGTAAAAAAAATAATTTATTCCGGCGGCAAAGAGGATAAAAACGCAAAGAAAGTAAAAAAAGCTACAGTAAAAGACCTGGATAGCTTCGAGATACCGGCGGACCCTGTTGTACCCAATATACAAACTGTGCACGACAGGCTAAACATTGAGATTATGAGGGGTTGCGGCCGGGGATGCAGATTCTGCCAGGCTGGTTTTATATACAGGCCTCTGAGGCAGAAAAAAGTTAAAAACCTCATAAATAAAAGCATCGAGGGCCTTATGCAGACAGGTTATGATGAAATATCATTTACATCGCTTTCCTCGTCAGACTACAGGAACCTTAAGAAACTTATAGAGAAAGTAACAGGTTCAGATCTCTTTGAAAAGATATCAATATCGCTGCCGTCGCTTCGGCTTGACAGTTTCAGCCTTGAGATAGCAGAAATGATACAAAGCGGAAGAAAAACCGGCCTTACCTTTGCCCCCGAGGCAGGCAGCCAGCGCCTCAGGGATATTATAAAAAAAGATATCAGCGCTGATGAACTGAGGGAAAGCATCAGGGCCGCTTTTTTAAAAGGCTGGACAAAAGTAAAGCTATACTTTATGGTGGGACTTCCATTTGAAACAGATGACGATATAAAAGCCATAGCAGAGACAACAAACGAAATAATAGATTTAGCTAGGCAGTGCCTTGATAAGAGGGGTTTTTCAAGATTACAATTAGGCGTCAGCATAAATGCTTTTTGTCCCAAACCATTCACTCCTTTTCAGTGGTGCGCTCAGGAAAAAATATATAAACTTGAAGAAAAAATAAGAGCTGTGCGGCAAAGCATTAACAGCAGGTTTGTCAAGCTGCACGGCAACGACCCTGAAAAAAGCAGTATTGAATGCGCCTTTGCAAGAGGTGATTCAAGGCTGTCTGATGTAATTGAGTCGGCATGGCGAAGCGGGGCAAAATTTGACAACTGGGCAGATTATTTTGATTACGGGCTGTGGAAGCAAAGCTTTGCCAAAGCAGGAGCAGATCCGGACTTTTACACCATAAGGCAGTACGGTTTAAATGAAACGCTTCCATGGGATGTTATTGATATTGGAATTAAGAAAGACTATTTTATAAAAGAATACAGTAAAGCCATGCAGGGCAAAAAATTAA
Organism: Actinomycetota bacterium; assembly: GCA_015711775.1. Classification (GTDB taxonomy): domain Bacteria; phylum Actinomycetota; class Humimicrobiia; order Humimicrobiales; family Humimicrobiaceae; genus VGAZ01. The sequence continues at coordinate 3,575 of JACVJB010000023.1, forward strand.
ATGATAATAAGATTTAAATACTGCAAAAAAAATGAGGCCAGGTATCTCTCGCATCTTGATATGCTAAGGATTTTATCAAGAAGTGTTGCAAGAGCAGGCATAGAAGCAGCTCTTAGCAGGGGTTTTAATCCCAAACCAAGGATTACTTTAAGCAATCCTATACCTCTCGGAGTGCAGAGCCTGGCAGAGTATGCTGATTTGGAAGTTGACGCATATCTGGATGCATCTTATTTTATAAAGAAAATAAACGCATGCCTTCCTGAAAATATAACTGTAATAGCTGCTGCAAGCACAGAAAGTAAATTAAAAAGTCTGATGTCTGTAATAGATATTGTTTTATATGATTTTATTCTTGAAGCAGTTCAAAATATAAACCTGGACAAAATAAAAAGTTTTATTGCGGCATATGATTCTTCCTCCATTTACAGGTTTGAAGCAGAGGCGCAGCAAAAAAAGATTTTTCTGCTTAAAATCTACGGTTATGTTAAAATTTTAAAATATAATTCAAACAGGATTTTTAAGTTTAATGATTTTAACATAGCATTAAAGGAATTTGCAGAATCCAATGGTCTCCATATAAAGAGCAGCAAAAAAACAGCTGCCTTTATAATAAAGCAGGAAAGGCTGGCAGACCCGTTTGAAGAAGTTGTTTAGATATTTAAAAGGATATTAAATTAAGTTTAAATAAATTTTTATGTATTGTGAGGTATTACATTGGGAACAGAAATGCTTGTCAGTTCTGACAAGAATGAAACAAGAGTTGCAATCCTGGAATCCAAACAGGTTATACAGCTCTATTTTGACAGGAAGAGGAGCAAGTCGCTTGTCGGCAATATTTATCTCGGGAGGATAGAAAATGTGCTTTCAAGCCTTGATGCCGCTTTTGTGGATATAGGAGAGGAAAAAAATGCTTTTCTGTACATAAATGAGGTAGCGTACGATATAGAGCTTGAGGAAAAAAAGGAAATAACAAGAAAAATACAGCATATTCTAAAGCCTAACCAGACCATTCTTGTCCAGGTGACAAAAGATCCCATGAAAGGAAAAGGCGCAAGGCTCACAACTTTCATATCGCTTCCGGGAAGATATCTTGTGCTTGCTCCTTTTAATGAGGGAGTGGGTGTTTCAAGAAAAGTTGACAGCAACAGCCGTGAGGAATTAAAAGCTGCAATTGAAGAGATAAAACCTAAAGACTGCGGGCTTATTGCAAGAACTGCAGCAAAAGAAGTTTCAAAGGCAAAATTAAAAAAGGAACTAAAACAGCTTCTTAAAGCATGGAGCTACATAAGGAAAAAGGCTGCTGTTTTAAGGGAACCAATGCTCATACACCAGGAGTATTCAATAGTTATAAGGCTGATGAGGGATATTTTCTCGGAAGATTTTGATGCAATATATGTTGATAAAAAAAATACAAAAAAAGAAATCGCAAGATACTTAAGAAGCGTAGGAGTCAATTACAATAATATAATACTGCATCACGGCGATAATGAACTTTTTGAAGAATTTAATGTAAACACTGTAATAGACAGCGCTCTTGAAAGAAAAGTGTGGCTCAAATCAGGAGGCTTTATAGTAATTGACCATGGCGAAGCCCTCACATCCATTGACGTTAATACCGGCAAGTTTACAAGCGGCAAAAGCTCCTCCCAGACAATACTTAAAACTAATCTCGAAGCTGCAGAAGTTATAACGAGCCAGTTAAGGCTAAGGGATATCGGGGGAATAATAGTAATAGACTTTATAGATATGAGCAGTGAAGCAGACAGGCAGAAGGTGTTTTCAACATTCAGGCAGCTTCTTGACAAAGATAAGACAAAAACCGAGGTGCTTGCATTTTCAAAGCTGGGCCTTCTTGAAATGACAAGGAAAAATGTTTCCGACGGCATACTTGGCACTTTATGCAAAACCTGTCCATGCTGCAACGGAAACGGTTTTATAAAATCAGAGGAAACAATAAGGCTTGAACACGAGCGAAAAATAAGGAAACTTGCCAAAGAGAGCAGCTCAAAAGCTTTTCTTATAAAGGTTAATCCTGTAATTGCATCGCTTATTGTAGGCAAGGGCGGTAAAAATCTTAAGAATCTTGAAGTGCAGACAAAAAAATATATAGCTATAAAAGGGGATGAGAATATTAGCCTGGATACATTTATGCTTGAAGCTGAGGGCAGTGTTGCAGATATAACAGAGGCATCTAAACCTTTTAAAATTGGGGATATGCTTGAAATATTTGTTGAAGAAGCGTATGCGCATAATAAAAATGACGCACTTTCAAGAATTGAGGGCAATGTGATCCAGATTATAAACGGAAGAAAATATATCGGCACAAGAATAAGGGTTGAGATTGTCTCAATTGCAAAAACCAGCGCTGTTGCAGAAATAAGGGAATGATAAAAAATATTGCATTTTACTTTATATTATGGTAAATTGCGGATTTGCAATTTTTAATATATAATTCTCAAGTTAGAATTTTAGTATTGATTATTTTTTAGTTTAAGTTTATCAAGGAGGCCCGAAATTTACGCGGTAATTACAAGTGGCGGAAAACAGTATAAAATAGAGGAAGATAAAAATATAGTAGTTGAAAAAATTGAAGGCAAAGAAGGCCAAAAAGTTACACTTTCAGAAGTAAATCTTTTCAGTGACGGCAGCAAAGTCCAAATTGGAAAGCCTGTCATTAACGGAGTTTCTGTAGAGGCTACAATAAAGAAGCAGTTCAAAGGAGATAAGGTTATAGCTTTTAAGCAGAAGGCCAAGAAAAGATACAGAAGAAAAGTCGGAAGCAGGCCGTTGCTTACCCTTATTCACGCAGATAAGATTACTGTAAAATAGATATCTTGGATGAAAGATTTCTGAAATAAATAAGTTTTTCATATTTTCTTATTAATTATAGAATAATGATTTTAATTGCAGCTTTGTAGTTGCATTGGAGGTTTAAAAAATGTCAAGTAAAAAGGGTGTCGGAAGCTCACGTAACGGAAGGGACAGTAATGCCCAGTATCTGGGTGTTAAAATATACGGCGGGCAGAAAGTAACTGCGGGAAATATAATAATAAGGCAGCGGGGCACAAAATTCAGGCCGGGCCAAAATGTAGGGCTTGGCAAAGACCATACTCTGTTTGCGAAAGCAGACGGTATTGTGGAATTTGTTTCAAACAGCACCCGGGGCAAACTTGTCAATGTTATTTCACAGTAAAACTGCACAACAGATAATACTACGGTATACGCTCCTCGTTGGCTGCGCATGTTTTGCTGCCAGCTAAAATTCCGTTTCATTTACCGGACGGACTTAACTGCAATATAACGTGCCAGACGTTTTAATCATAAATTACTGTATTTGAGAACAAATAAAATTGCTCTTAAATCATAAAAACTTCATCATCTTTAAAACCATCCTATAATAAAATGTTTCTTGATGAGGCAAAAATAAATATAAAAGGCGGAGACGGCGGAAATGGCGCTGTAAGCTTTTTCTTTTTAAAGGGCAGCTATAAAAAAATAGCCAGCGGCGGAAGCGGCGGAAAAGGCGGCAATGTAATATTTGAGGCATCCGGAAGCGTTGCAACACTGCTGGCATTTAAGAAAAAAGTGCATCATAAGGCAGAAAAAGGCCATCCTGGCATGCCAAATAACCGCAGCGGCAGAAACGGGGCAGACTGTATAATTAAAGTTCCTGTCGGGACAGTAATAAAAGATAATTCAGTTATAGTTGCTGACCTTGACCTTGAGGGGAAGCAGTATCTTGCTGCAACAGGCGGAATTGGCGGCAAAGGCAATGCAAGCTTTGTCTCCCAGCAGCGGAGATTTCCGGGTTTTGCCGAATTTGGAGAAAAAGTTGAAGAAAAGTGGATAACGCTTGAACTTAGACTACTTGCAGACGCTTCACTTGTTGGATTTCCCAATGCCGGAAAATCCACATTAATTTCCAGGATTTCTGCTGCCAAACCAAAAATTGCCGCCTATCCGTTTACAACTCTTGTTCCAAACCTTGGAGTAGTTGAGGCTAGCGACAGTTCATTTGTTGTTGCTGATATTCCAGGAATAATTGAAGGCGCGCACAAAGGCACCGGCCTTGGAGACAGGTTCCTGCGGCATGTTTTGCGTTCAAAAGTCATTGTAATAGTTCTTGATCTTTCATCTTATATTAATGAGGGGCAGCATTCCCTTGAAGAGACTTTCGAGACTCTAAGAAATGAATTGAAGCTTTACAGCAATGTATTGTATAAGCGGGATTATCTGGTGCTTCTTAACAAATCAGACCTTGTTTACTCAAAAGATGAGCTTAAAGCACTTATAAAAAAGTTTACTTTAAAAACAAAAAAACCGGTAATGGCGGTTTCTGCGGTAACAGGTGACGGTATAAATGTTTTTATTGCCGCGCTTTATAAAAAAATAAAAAAAGCTGCAGAAAAAGAAACTGAAGATAAAAAAGCAAAAGAAAAACACCGGGAGGGTTTTAAGCTTTATACGCTTCAAAACAACAGTAAAAGCGGGCTTGAAAATGACAGTCTCAGCATAATAAGAGACGGCCAGGAGTATAGAGTAAAAAATAAAAAGCTTGAAAGAATGATATCCATGATGGATTTGCAGAATGAGGAAGCGCTTAATTATTTAAAATATAAATTAAAAAAGTTAAAGATTGGTGATAGACTTAAAAAAATGGGAATTAATGAGGGCAGCACTGTAATTATCGGCGACCTTGTATTTTTACTTGAAGAATAAGCGCTTAGCTTTACCTGTCAGCAAAAAACTTGAATTTACCGGCGGCTAAATTGGAAAGACAAAAATATCTTAAAAAAATAAAAAGGGCAGTTGTAAAAATAGGGACAAGCAGCCTGACAACCGGTAATGGCGTTCCTGACATTAAAAAAATGGGCAAATTTGCAGCTGAGATTGCGCAGGCGGCAGATACGGGTGTTGAGATAATTATTGTTACAAGCGGTGCAATTGCGGCAGGGCTGCAGTTTCTTGGTATTGCGTCAAGGCCAAAAGATATTTCAAAACTCCAGGCAGCGGCAGCAGTGGGCCAGGTGGATCTTATGAGCAAATACAGCAGCCTTTTTTGCAGCCTGGGCAAAAAAATCGGCCAGATACTACTGACGCGCGAGGATATGACAAAACGCCTTCAGTATCTTAATATAAAAAATACCATTGAAAACCTCCTAAAATTAAAAGTGATACCTGTTATAAATGAAAATGACAGCGTTGCTGTGGAAGAGATTAAATTCGGTGATAATGACCGGCTTGCGGCCCTGGTAAGCAGCCTAACGCAGGCAGATTTGCTTATAATGCTTACAGACACAGAGGGGCTCTATGACAGAAATCCTGCTGATTCAAAATCTCCAGGCGCAGCAAAGCTCATATCTTTTGTTGAAAAAATAACGCCGGCTATTGAACAGCTTGCCGGAGGCAAAGGTTCCGCCTACAGCCTTGGCGGGATGACTTCAAAAATA
>JACVJB010000024.1 GCA_015711775.1 Actinomycetota bacterium
TTGCCTGAAGCAAATAATTATATTAAAATCCTCCTAACCTTTAACTGCACCAAATGTAAGCCCTTCTATTAAATATTTTTTTACAAAAATTGAAAGCAGTATCATTGGAATAATTGCTATGATAGTGCCTGCAGATAAAATTCCTATAAGTGTCCCCCTGTGAGTAACCATTGCGGAAAGACTTACCGTAATAGTTTTTGTATTATTGCCGGTCAGAAGCAGTGCAAAAAGGAACTCGTTCCAGCTTAATATAAAACTGAGAATAGAAGCCGACATTATTCCCGGAACAGTGATAGGGAGAACTATCCTGAAAAAAGTGCTCCACGGAGTGGCTCCATCAACGGCAGCGGCATCTTCGATATCTTTAGGAATGCCTTCAAAAAAACCCATCAGCAGCCAGACAAGAAACGGCAGATTAAAAGAAAGCGTTGCAAGTATTATGCCTGTATAAGTATTTGTAAAATGAATAGTATTAAATATAACAAATATAGGAAGCACCAGAATAATGCCTGGAAGCATCTGCGTTGCAAGCACACTGAATTTTAAAGTAGTGCCGCCGGTTCTGTAACGGGTAAAAGCAAACCCTCCCAGCGCAGCTATCGGGACAGAAACAACGGTGCACCCTAAGGCAATAATCAAGCTGTTTTTTAAGAATGAGCCAAACCCCAACCTGCCAAAAAGTTCTATGTAATTTTTTAGCGTGGGGACAAAAAATAACTTTGGCGGAATTTCATAAGCAATAAGTTCAGATGCAAAAGATGTGCGTATCACCCACAGCACAGGAAGCAATATTAAAAGGGAAGCCGCTGTTAATATTATATACGTAAAAATATTTGAAACAGTTTTATTTTGTTTTAATCCCATTTTCTACCGCTCATCTCCCTGAATAAGAATATTACAATTATCATAATTATTGCAAAAAGTACATAAGAAATCGCGGTTGCCTGGCTAAAGTCCATGCCCATAAAAGTCTTTTTATAAATAAAATAACTAATGAGCTCCGTACTGACTCCAGGGCCCCCTCTTGTCATTATATAAACGAGATCATAAGTTTTAAATGAAAATATAACCCTGATCAGAACGGCTACTGATATAACCGGCCTCATAAGGCCAAGCGTTATATAAAAAAAACTCTGAGTATTGCTGGCTCCGTCAATCTTTGCAGACTCAAAAGGTTCTTTAGGCAGCGATTTCAGACCTGCCAGCAGTATTAGTATCATAAAAGATATCTGGTGCCAAATATCTATCAAAATTATAGTAAGCAGAGCAATTTTATTTGAACCGAGCCAGTTAACGGAAGGTAAATTGAGTACCGAAAATATATAATTTACAATACCCAGGTCCGCATGTAAAAACATTTTCCATATAAGACCCACTGCAACAGGCGACATAACCATAGGTATAGTGAGAATAGTATAAAATAAGCCTTTAAACCTGATATCCCTGTTTAATAATAAGGCAATAAAAAAGCCAAGCACAAATTCAAGAGGAACAACTGTAAAAACAAATATCAGTGTAATTTTTAATGAGTTCCATAAATAAGCGTCCTGGAAAATTGTAGAATAATTCTTAAAAAATATAAATCTGTCAAAGCTTGGATCAACTAATGTGTAATTAAAAAAACTTATAATAAAGGAAAAAATAAGCGGTATTAGCACTACAAGTATAAGCACCAGAACTGTAGGTGATATAAAAAATAAACCTGTTCGTTTCTTTTGCTGAGCAAGCGTCTTCATATAAGCGTAAAACCTTTCATATATATAAGCAGGGAGCGCATGTATGCCGCTCCCTGTTATCATCATTATTTTATTTCAGTTTTGCTTTTACTGCTAATTCGTCCAATTCTTTAGCAGCTAAATCCAGGCCTTCCTTGGCTGTTTTTTCTCCTGAACATATAAGAGAAAGTTCCCTTCCCACTATTTCCACCATTTCGGCAGAATAAAGGAACTCGGGTATTGGCTTTGACTGTGATATTACTTCAAGCATTGTCGGATATATTGGATATTTTGCAATTACATCAGCATCTTTGCAGACATCTATCCTGGCAGGCGTACTGTCATCCAGCGCCCTTTTCTTGGCAATTTCAGCAGATTCCACCCATTTTATAAATTCCCATGACTCATCCTTGTACTGGGAATTAGCCGCGATGGCCCATCCCCATCCGCCAGCAAGCCCCATTTCACCAGGCATAGGAATCATTTTGGTGCTTTCAGCAACAGTTGACTGTTCGGGATCCGTAAGAAGTGGGAGCATTATTATATATGAAATCATTGAATATGCTTTCCCCTGTGACATAATTCTCAGCGCATCATCAAGAGCAAAGGATAAAGCTCCTTCAGGTGAACCATACTGGATGTTTTCTTTATAAAGTTCAACTGCTTTAATAGCTTTTTCATCATTAATTGTTGCATTCCAGTTTTCATCATAATAATCTCCGCCAAGAGCAAACAAATAATTTGACCATTCCATTACTATTGGATCTCCCCTGCCAGCCTGCATTGCAGAACCGCTGACGCCGGCATTTTCCTGCATGAACCTGCACTGCTGTACATATTCTTCCAGATTTTCCGGCACTTTTAAATCCTCATTATAAAGACTCTTATAGGCTTCCTGCAATGCCGTATCATTTAAAAGATCTTCCCTGTATAAAAGACCCATGCTGTAACTGTATATTGGAAGCATGTAAATTTGCTTATTGTCGCCTGTCCTTGGAAAATAGCCAACCATGTCCATCATAGAAGGTATATAAACAGAGATATCAAAATTATCCTTTTTAATGTAATCATCAAGTGGAATTATCCAACCGGTTGCCGGAAACTCCCCAGCCCAGTAATTATCAACCTCAATAACATCATACTGTCCGGTAGGGGACATAAAATTGGTTACGAGTTTTTGATGCATATCCATATACTGGACAATTTCAAACTCAACGTTTATCCCGGTTGCTGCAGTAAATTCCGGCAACAGAGCCTTTACAGCATGAGTTGCAGGTATATCCTCCATAAGCATATGAAGGGTTACATCGCTTTTGCCACCGGCAGCAGTATCTTTAGCTGTGGTATCAGCTTGTCCTGTCGTTGCTGCTGATTTGCAGCCTGATCCTGCAATACCCATTGAGATAATAACTGCCAGGACAATAAAGATTATAAGAATCTTTTTGTACATTTGGTTTCCTCCTTCTAATAAAGCAATTTTGATATTTACAGACTGATTATTTGCTTTAGTTTATAAACTACCCCTCCTTTCCGGCAAATTGAATAGATTATACTTTAATACTCTGCTCTATTTTAAAATATTTATACTTTTTGCTGTTATTTTACAGACATATTAAACCTAATAAATTCCTAACTTTATTATTTATGAATAAATCCGGAATAAATACTGCTAATTAATTCAAACCTGAAACTTAAATGTATGAAAACATCTTTTAAAAATACTCTCCAAACAAGATATAAATATTATAGATTACTTGAATTAAATGTGAAAAATTATTTACAAATTAAGATTAATCGTTTAAGTATGTTTAATAAAACCAACGTTCTATATTTAAATATTAATTAAATTATTTGTCAATAAGGTTTCATTACCGATAACCTGCACATTTTACTGTATTTTTTGCAAATCAAAGCTATAAAAGCAACAGGTATACGTAATATCATGCAATGCTGCTGTAGAAAGATTCCAGCATAATATAGCTTGAGGCTGCACCAACATCGATATGTCCCCTGCTTCTTTCAAGAAGCCTTGAAGACCTGCCGATCCGGCTGACAAGATCTTTTGTGCCAAGCATACCCTTCTCAGCATCACTTAGCGCAGCGCAAAAGGCGTCTTTCAGCTCCATTGTGTTTATCGATTCTCTGTATTTAAGGACAAATGGTTCCAGGGTATCAACCATAGTTTTATCGCCCAACTTTGCTCCGCCAAGCGATTTTATTGATTCAAGCATGCTCTGGAAAAGTGTGTAAACATCATTTTTATCAAGGGCTGATTTTCCCTTTAAAGCCATCCCTGCTTTTACAAATCCGCCACCGTATAGCGGACCCATTGCGCCGCCAATTTCATTCAACAGTACCTTGCCGGATATTATAAGCATTTCGCCAATATCTTTTGTTTCCGATTCAAGAAGAGACTGCTTTATTCTTTTAAAACCTTTGTTCATGTTTGCGCCATGATCTCCGTCGCCGATTTCTGCATCCAGTTCAGTCAGGTAATCTACGTTCTTATCAATACAATCTGCAATGCCTATTAATATTTTTTTAAAATCTTTTTCAGAAATAATCATTTTATACCACACTATCTTTTATTTGTTTAAATCAAACTGCTTAAACATTGGACTGTCGGCTTTTGCAAGTATGAGCCTGGATATTTCCTGATCAACTTTTGTCAGCGTTATTGAAAAGCCAGCCATTTCAAGCGATGTAAAATATTCTCCCACATACGTGATAAGTTTTTTAATTTTATATTTTTCCAGTATTTCGGTTACTTTCCTGTTAACAATAAAAAGCTCCTGCAGTGGTGTTGCGCCCAATCCGTTAATAAGCACACTTACTGTATCCCCATTCTTAAAAGGCAAATCTTCTAAAATATAGCCCATTAGCTCCGCTGTAGTATCATCGGCAGTTTTCATTTGAACTTTTTTTATTCCCGGTTCCCCATGATGTCCTATCCCGAACTCCATTTCATTATCTTCAAGCTTAAAGCTGGGTTTTCCTGTAGCAGGAATTATGCAGGGAAAAGTTCCAACGCCAAATGACCTTGTATTTAATACGGCTCTTGAGGTTACTTCTTTAATCTCTTTAATGTTCATTCCTTCAGCAGCAGCAGCTCCCCCTACTTTCCACATAATCACTTCTCCGGCTACTGCGCGCCTGTTTTCAATATTTTCTCTTGGAGAAGAGGCAATATCATCTTTAGCTATAACCTCTTCCACTTCAATACCGTCAACTTCAGCAAGTGTTTTTGCCATCCTGAAATTCATAATATCCCCGGAAAAATTTCCATAAAGACATATTACGCCTCTGCCCATATCAATTTTTTTTATACCTTTATATATCCAGTCAGCCGGTGGGGCAGCAAATATCTCTCCTATCGCTGCTGCATCACATAAACCCTGCCCAACATACCCAAGAAAAGCAGGTTTGTGGCCCGACCCGCCTCCGGTTATAACACCTACTTTGGGATTAGAGGGTTTGTTTTTTCTTATTAGCACTCTAGCATCAGGTAAAACTTCAACAACATCAGGATATGCATCAACATATCCCTGAAGTGACTCATCAACAACTTTTGTCGGGTCATTAATAAATTTTTTCATATTGCTGCCTTTCTAAAATAATTGCGATTTTTGCAGAAAAAGTCCATCTTTTATTATATGATATTAGATATTATTGCTCAATAACACAATTTGCTTTTTGTTATTGACAAATTCCATAAGAGATAATATATTTTAGCTTAATAGCTTAAACGATTACGTTTACTATTTACTTTATTATACTAATTAGGAGGAAATCATGTCAACAGAAAAGAAATTCAAACACACTGATTTAAGAGAATGGAACCACAAACAAAGGCAGCTCTTAAAAACCACCAGTGAAAAGCTTATTAAAAGAATAGACGATGCGCCTTTTGGCCAGGAAGCTAAGCTTCAGGCAAAAAAATGGGCTGATAATGAGTCATTCGGCTCAGTAGCATGGGCGCTTTTTTCCGCTACCCCGATTATCGAAAGATCCGAGGGATCCCTGCTCTTTGATGTAGACGGAAAAGAGTATATAGACCTTCTTTCAGGTTTTTCAGTAAACCAGTTCGGAAACTGCCAGAAGGAACTGACGAAAATAATCCAGGATCAGGCAGCCAAACTTACGCATTATTTTGATTTTCCCCATGCAGAAAGAATAAAACTTGGTGAAAAGCTTAATAAAAACTCAAGGATGTCATCAAAAACAAAAGTGGCCTTTGGCGTAACCGGCTCAGATGCAATTGAGCTTGCTGTGCGTGCAGCAAGATATTATACAGGAAACCCGTATATTCTTACTGCATATGGTGATTACCATGGAGTTACATATGGAACCATGGGACTGACTTCAAAAGGAGGAATGCAGCCTTATTTCTATCCAGTCACACCTGACCAGCACGTTGGTTATTTTCATTTTCCCCATGCATACAGAACTCCCCAGGATGCATATCCCGGATGGGGGCTTGAGGCATTGAAGATATTTGAAAGGGCTCTTGACGGAAAAGAAACGCCTTACACAGACGGCTGTTTTGGAGTCAACAATGTTGCAGCAATTCTTGTGGAGCCGTTTCAGAGCTCTGCCGGCTATTATGTTCCACCAAAAGAATATCTGCAGGAAATCAGGAGAATATGTGATAAGTTCGGCATGCTGATGATCGTTGATGAAATCCAGGCTGGGCTTGGAAGATCCGGAAAACTCTGGGCATTTGAACATTCTGAAATCGAACCGGATATGATTTGCACATCAAAAGCTCTTGGAGGAGGACTTCCCATAGGGGCTGTAATAGCACGTGAAGAAATACTCACTGAATGGGGCCCTGCTGCTCACGTTTCAACACAGGCTGGAAATGTAATAGCCTGCGCTGCAGGTAACTATGTGATGGATGTAGTAAGTTCAAAAGAATTTCTCGATCAGGTAAATGATATCGGTTCATATTTTTACAGTGGCCTGAAAAACCTGCAGGAAAAACACCCGATAATCGGATATATTGATAATATGGGAATTTATACAGGTATAGAACTGGTAAAAGACAGGAAAACAAAGGAACCGGCAATTGATGAAACAGTATATGTGAGGGATGCTGCAGTAAGAGAAGGCGTTTTGTTTGAAAAAGGCGGATATTATCATAACAGGCTCCAGTGCATACCAGCATTAAATATCTCAAAGAGCATGCTTGACAGGGTACTTGATAAGTTTGACAAAATATTCAGTGAAACAGAGAAAAAATTCGGAATAAAGTAAATACCTGCCTGAATTTTATTTATTGTTAAGAGCCGCCAGCTTTTTTTATGAAAAGCTGGCGGTTTTTTTTGCAGTGCTTTCTCTTTCAATAAGATAAGGGGTGACAATATATTTTTTGCTTGAAACTATATTGTTTTTACTTTTATTAAGAATTATTTTAAGCGCAGTATCCGCAATTTCCTCAACAGGCGTCGCAACGGTAGAGATGCTCGGAGATACAATTTCGGAAAATATATTATTGTCATAGCCCAGGATAGATATCCTATCTGGTATTTTAATGTCCAGTTTCCGCAAACCAATGGAGGCTCCTATTGCCATAAGATCGTTAAAACAGAATATTGCACTTATTTCTTTATGGTTTAAGCCAATTTCTCCTGCAATTTTTTTCCCGGAATCAATAGAATAATCTCCATAGAAAATATGGTTTTCCTTTATTTTCACCCTGTTGTCTTTCAGCGCAGCAAGGGCGCCCCTTAATCTTTCTATTGATGAATTTACGTTTTTTGGCCCGGCCATAAAAGCAATCCTAGTATGGTTATTGCGTAAAAGGAAGTCTGTGCCCAGGTGTCCGCCTTTAAAATCATCAATAGTAATTGAAGCTCCATGATAGTCTTCTACTTCTTCGTCAAGAAGAATAATAGGGCTTTTATCACTGTCAAATTCTTCAAGTATTTCTTTTGATAGGCCAGTACTGCATAAAAAAATACCTGCCACCATTTGCGCCTTTAACATTCTGATATAGAACAATTCCCTGCTTGGCTCATAATTGGAATTGCAGATATAAGTGAGATATCCGTTGTTAAAAGCTTTTTCTTCAATAAGGTTTCCGAGCATTGCGTAGTAAGGATTAATATTAGACGGAAAGATAACGCCTGCAATCCTGGTAAAACCGCTTCTGAGCGCTGCAGACAGCTGGTTCGGAATATATCCGTAGCTGTCAGCAATTTTAATTATTTTATCATAGGTTTCTTTTTTCATGTTCCCGGTTACTAACCCGTTTAAGGCCCTGGAAACAGTAGCTACGGAAAACCCTGTAATTTTTGATAATTCATTTATATTTAAATTTTTCTTCCTCATAAATCTCTTTATTTTTAGCCAATAAGGTTTTATCAGATCCTATAATTTTTAACCGTTTCTATCATTGCAGCTATATTTTCAACAGGCGTTTTTGCCTGTATATTATGGATCGCATTAAACACAAAACCTCCGCCTTTTGAAAATATCTCAATTCTTTCTTTCACCTGCTGCGCAACCTCTTCTTTCGTACCAAATGGAAGCGTCTTCTGTGTATCTACTCCGCCGCCCCAGAATACAAGCTTGTCACCATATTTTTCCTTTAAAGATTTTGCATCCATACCTTCTGCGGAAAGCTGCACGGGATTTAAAATATCAAAACCTGCATCAATAAATTCAGGGATCAGTTTTTCGACTGCCCCGCAACTGTGAATGAATGTTTTCCAGGTGGTATTTTTGTGTATCCAGTCATTTATTTTTTTGTGAAAAGGTTTATAGAGCTCATTATATAATTCATTGGATATAAACTGACTGCGCTGTGTGCCGAAATCTGCATCAGTGACAAGAAATACATCTATTTTATTTGAGACTGCCTGTTTTAAACTTTCTATATTTTTTAATGACACTTCAGTCTGCATAAAGTAAACTTCATGTATATAATCTTTTCTTTTAATCAGTGAAATATACCATTCCTCAAAATCCCTGATGCCTTTGGGTTGTTTTAATGCCGGTCCGGGAACAACAGCAATATCCCCAAGCGCTGTACCTCCAATATTGGCAACTAGTGAATAGTCAGGATGTTTATAAAGAAAATCAGCTTCTTTTTCAAAATATTTCAGGCTTTGTTCTGGCAATAGCGTAAATTCTTCAACATTATCTTCAGGATTCAATTTATTTTCTTCTATAGGTTCCTGCCTGATAAGCGG
>JACVJB010000025.1 GCA_015711775.1 Actinomycetota bacterium
GACCCCTGTTTAATTTAAACTAATTTTTTTTAAAAAAAGCTTAAGAAAAAAGAGCTTTCTAAGTATAATGATTTTAAATTCAAAACCGTATAATTTTATTATTTCTTGAAGATATACTTTTAAAACAGGGGAAAGATTATGCAATATCTTATAGGCATGGACATAGGCACAAGCTCAACCCGGGCAATTATTACTGATGAGAACGGCAAGCTCATAGCTTCAGCTACAAGCGACTATCCGCTAATGACACCAAAACCAGGCTGGGCAGAACAGAATCCCCTCCACTGGTGGAACGCTTCTATTATTGTCATAAAAGAAGTACTGGAAAAATCAGGCATATCCCCTAAAGATATTGCTGCAATAGGGCCTTCGGGCCAGATGCATGGAAGCGTTTTTCTTGACAGCAGTGGAGATGTTTTAAGGCCCGCGCTTTTATGGTGTGACCAGCGCACACAGAAACAGTGTGATTTAATCTATGATATTTTTGGTTACGAAGGTTTTATAAAACTCTCATACAATAAAGCGCTGACAGGCTTTACTGCACCGAAAATACTCTGGCTGAGGGAAAATGAGCCGGAAAACTACAAAAAAATTTATAAAATCCTTCTTCCCAAGGATTATATAAGATTCAAGCTTTCAGGGATATGTGCAACTGAGGTATCAGATGCCTCCGGGACGATACTGATGGATATTGCAAAAAGGAACTGGTCCGATGAAATACTTGAAGG
Organism: Actinomycetota bacterium; assembly: GCA_015711775.1. Lineage (GTDB taxonomy): Bacteria > Actinomycetota > Humimicrobiia > Humimicrobiales > Humimicrobiaceae > VGAZ01. Next base: position 729 of record JACVJB010000025.1, read on the forward strand.
ACTGGATATTGAAAAATCGCATCTTCCTGATGTGTATGAGTCAAATTATGTATCATCAAAAGTAAGCGCTGAGGCTGCAAAATTGACTGGCCTTATTGAGGGAACTCCTATTGTGGGGGGTGCCGGTGATCAGGCCGGAGGAGCAGTGGGAAGCGGCATAGTTACCCCGGGGCTCATTTCAGATTATCTTGGAACATCAGGTGTCGTTTTTTCATACAGCGACAGTCCGGTCTATGACAGCCAGGGAAGGCTTCACTCATTCTGCCATGCAGTAAACGGAAAGTGGCACCTCATGGGAGTAACTCTTTCAGCCGCAGGTTCCCTTAAATGGTATGATGATAGCTTCGGACCCAGCAGGCAGGTAATAGAACAGCATCCTCAGCAAAAGAGTTATAAGCTTCTTGATATTCAGGCGGAAAAGATAAAACCCGGCGCAGACGGGCTGATTTTTCTCCCGTATCTCTCGGGTGAAAGAACGCCTTATGCTGACCCGAATGCCCGCGGAGTCTTCTTTGGTCTTTCTTATGTGCATGGCCAGGATCATTTTGTAAGGGCAATACTTGAAGGAGTCGCATTCAGTCAGTTTGACTGTCTGCGGCTTATGAATGAAACAGGGATAAAATCTGATAAGGTCATACTGTTTGGAGGAGGAGCAAGAAGCAGTCTCTGGAAGCAGATAACAGCAGATATATTTGATACAAAAATTGTTACTTTAAATGTTGAGGAAGGGCCCTCTTATGGAGGAGCGCTTCTTGCAGGTGTGGGATGCGGAATATACAGCAATATTGTTGAGGCTGCACACAAAGTAATTAAAGAAGCGGACGAAGTATTGCCAAATCCTGATAATGTTGAAAAATATAAAAAGATTTATGAAATTTATAAATCCCTGTACGCTGACCTGAAAGAAGATTTTACAAAATTGAATGCAGCGCTTTAAGTCCATAGCATGTGCATTTATGTATATATACATGTATCTTATTTTGTGATATATTAGTTTTTTAATCTGTTTAATAAAAATTTAATCTATATTAATATGCAGAAGTCTACTCTTAATGATTATGTCTGGTTTAACTGAATTTAAACTATTTCTACAAAACATTAGTTATTTTTAATTCCTTATGGAAGTTATTAAGAAACTGCCGACAAATAAAATAATATGCGGTGATTGCCAGCATATTATAAAATCATTTCCGGATAACAGTATTGACCTGATAATGACTTCACCACCTTATGCAGACAGCCGAAAAAAAACATATGGCGGGATTTTACCTGATGAATATCCAGACTGGTTTTTTCCAAAAAGCGCAGAATTTTTAAGAGTTTTAAAACCAACAGGTACTTTTATCTTAAATATTAAAGAAAAGGTTGTGGATGGCCAAAGACATACCTATGTATTAGAGATAATACTGGGGATGAAAAAGCAGGGATGGCTTTGGACTGAGGAGTTTATCTGGCATAAAAAAAACTGTTACCCTGGAAAGTGGCCTAACAGGTTCAGGGATGCATGGGAAAGATGTCTTCAGTTTAATAAGGAAAAGAAATTTAATATGTATCAGGATAATGTAATGCTTCCAGTTGGAAGCTGGTCAAAAACCAGGTTAAAAAAACTTGGCAGCATGGATAAAATAAGATTTGAGTCACAAAGTAAAAGCGGATTTGGCAAAAATATTGCAAACTGGCTTGACAGGGATATGGTATATCCGACAAATGTATTGCATCTTGCAACAGAATGTTCATACAAAGACCATAGCGCGCCTTTTCCCGTTGAGTTGCCCGAATGGTTTATAAAACTATTTACTTTGGAGGGTGACATTGTCTTGGATCCTTTTTCAGGTTCCGGAACTTCAGCCCTTGCTGCCGCCAGGCTGGGTAGAAACTATATTGGAATAGAAATCCTGGAAAATTATTGTGAAGCATCAAGAAATAAACTGCTTAATGTGGAAGATACTCTTTTTAAAATAAGCTCAACAGGAGCTAAATATGACTGATATGCAAATTATTGAAATACAAAAAGGGGAAAATTGATTGGGATAAACTTGTTAAATTTAACAGCGGAAAAATACAGGGAAAATAAGTTTTTAGCCTATTAATTCTAAGGTTTTTTTAATAATATATTATTTAAAAAGGTTGCTATGAAAGAAAATATTACAGACATGAAAAAATATTTATCAGAAAGGGTTTTAAAACTGGAAGAGAGCCCCACATTTGCCCTTGAAAAAAAAGTTGATATGCTTGATGGCCAGCTTAAAGCAAAAGGGGATTATGTGGTAAGGTTTGGTATAGGACAACCTGATTTTAATACGCCTGACAATATAAAGGTTGCTGCTAAAACTGCAATTGATGAAAATAAAACAAAGTACACTGCTTCTACTGGAATCAAGGAGCTCAAGCAGGCAATAGTTGACAAGCTTGCCAGGGATAACAATCTTGATTACGGGCTCGAGAATATTTTTGTCGGAAACGGCGGCAAACAGGTGCTTGACGCAATAATTCGGGCATTTGTAAATACCCGTGATGCTGTACTTGTGCCAAAGCCATACTGGGTAAGTTATACACAGCAGGTTGTATTATCGGAAGGCATACCTCTTGAAGTAGATTTTAATGACTTTCTGAAAATAGATGTCGAGCATTTAAAATCCCTCATAAAACAGCACGGAAGCAGAATTAAATGCCTTATCTTAAACAGCCCGGGCAATCCCACCGGTGCAGTTTACAACCTTAAGGAGTTAAAAGAAATTGCATCAATCTGTGTGGATAATAATATCTTTATAATTTCAGATGAAGTGTATGAAATATTTATATTCGGCAATGCCGCTCATATAAGCGCTGCAAGCCTTGGAGATGAAGTTAAGAATATAACACTTACAGTAAATGCTGTATCAAAAACTTATGCCATGACAGGATGGAGAATAGGGTATATAGCCGCTCATAAAGATATAATTTCACAGATGACAAAAATACAGGACCAGTCCGCGTCCAATCCCTGCACACCCGCACAGTGGGCAGCAGTGGAAGCATTAAACGGGGACCAGCAATCAGTTGAGCTAATGCGTCTCGAATATGAAAAAAGAAGGGACTATATTTACAAAAGGCTTACCAGTATTGACGGCATTAAATGCAGCCTGCCCGAGGGCGCTTTTTATGTATTTCCTGATGTAAGCAGTTTTTACAAAGGCGATATAAAAAATTCATTTGATTTTTCCTCACAATTGCTTGAAAAAGCATATGTTGCTGTTGTGCCGGGCGCAGCTTTCGGTGATGACAGTTTTGTAAGAATAAGCTATGCAACCGCTATTGATAAAATAAAAGAAGGCATGGACAGATTTGAAAAATTCTGCAGGAATTTAAGCGGGTAATTTATTATACATAAGCATGATTTCAGCAATGTATGTTTTTTAGAAGCAAATTGCCTTTTGCAATACTTGTTTGCCCATGCATTTAGTATTCAAACTCTTTAATCCATTATTAACACTGGTTTTACTATATATAAATAATTTTTCACTTAAAGTGAAATTAAATTTTAATTTATTTTTAAATTTTTTTTTACTAATACTTGACAACCTGTTTTTTTTTATTTAAACTTTAATAAAGTTAAAATAAGTCGAAGTTAAAGAGTTATTGCATGAATTTATAATTTCATAAGTGTAAAAAGAGAAGAAGGCATGGTGACTGTTATTGTTTAATAATACTGACAAGAGCTATCCTATAGAACTTGTTGCTGATTTTCTGGGAGTAAACAGCAGGACTTTATATTATTACGAGAGGTTCAGTCTTGTATGCCCTGCCAGACGAGGCAGGAAAAGGTATTATTCAAAACAGGACATAAGCTGGCTTGAATACATAAGAGAGCTTATGTATGACCAGGGAATGAACCTGAGATCAATAATAGTCCTTATAAAAAGGCGTGATAATGTAATACTTACAAGATGTCCTGAAGACGTGGTAAACAGTTTTAAGAATTACCTTATGAAAATGGATGATTATTTTTAATATTTAATATGAAAGGAAAAATTTAAATGGGAAAATCAGTTGGAATTGACCTGGGTACAACAAACTCCTGCATAGCGGTAATGGAGGGCGGAAAACCGGTAGTAATTACAAATACCGAAGGCGGAAGGACAACACCTTCAGTTGTAAGCATTACCAAAAAAGGCGAGAGGCTTGTTGGCCAGCTTGCAAAAAGACAGGCGGCATTAAATCCGGAAAATACAATTTATTCAATAAAGAGGTTCATAGGAAGAAAATATTCTGAAGTGGAAAGTGAAAGAAAAATAGTTTCCTACCAGGTTCTCGAAGGAAACGGAGGGCTTGCTGAGGTAAAGCTTTCTGACAGGAATTATACTCCAGAAGAAGTTTCGGCTATGATACTGCAGAAACTCAAAGCAGATGCAGAAGCTTATCTTGGGACCGAGGTAACTGATGCAGTTATAACTGTGCCTGCATACTTCAACGATGCGCAGAGGCAGGCAACAAAAAATGCAGGTAAAATTGCAGGTCTGAATGTCCAGAGAATTATCAATGAACCGACAGCCGCTTCGCTTGCATACGGGCTTGATAAGAAAAAAGAAGAAAAAATACTTGTATTTGACCTGGGCGGCGGCACATTTGATGTTTCAGTTCTTGAGGTTGGAGATGGTGTTTTTGAAGTTAAAGCCAGTCATGGCGACATGCATCTTGGTGGCGATGATTATGATAACAGGATAATGAACTATATAGCAGATGAATTTAAAAGAGAGCAGGGAATTGATCTTCGTCAGGACAGGCAGGCCTTGCAGAGGCTTATAGAGGCATCAGAGAAAGCAAAAATTGAGCTTTCAAATGTCATGGAGACAAATATAAGTCTTCCTTTTATTACTGCTGATGCAAATGGGCCAAAACATCTTGAATCCAAATTGACAAGAGCAAAATTTGAGCAGTTAACGGCAGATCTTACAGAAAGATGCAAGGGGCCTATGGAAAAAGCCCTTAAAGACTCAGGCTATAAAGTTGGTGAGATAGATGAGGTTATACTTGTAGGCGGAGCAACAAGAATGCCTGTAATTCAGGAACTTGTTAAAAGCATTGCGGGAAAAGAGCCGAATAAAAGCGTTAACCCTGATGAAGTTGTAGCAGTTGGCGCAGCAATACAGGCTGGCGTTCTTATGGGTGATGTAAAGGATGTGGTGCTTCTGGATGTAACACCGCTTTCACTTGGAATTGAGACATTGGGCGGAGTTATGACAAGGCTTATTGAAAGAAACACAACAATACCGACAAAGAAAAGTGAAATATTTACAACCGCTGCTGATAACCAGACAAGCGTTGACATACATGTGCTGCAGGGTGAACGTGAAATGGCAGGGGACAATAAGACGATAGGAAGATTCAGGCTTGACGGTATTCCGCCTGCTCCCCGAGGCATCCCGCAAATTGAAGTTACATTTGACATAGATGCAAACGGAATAGTAAACGTAAGCGCAAAAGATATGGCAACAGGTAAGGAGCAGAAAATAACAATTACAGCCACATCCCATCTTTCAGATGCAGATATAGAAAAGATGGTAAATGAGGCAAAGGCGCATGCAGATGAGGACAGGAAAAAAAGAGAGATTGCTGATGCAAGAAATAAAGGCGATAACATTGTTTATTCATCAGAAAAGCTTATGCGTGAACTTGGAGAAAAAGCCCCTGCAGATCTTAAAGGCAGGATAGAAGAGCAGATAAAAGCTTTAAAGAAGGCACTTGAATCTGATAATGCAGAGGCAATCAACAAAGAAGTGGATGCGCTGCAGAAACTCCAGGATGAGCTTTCACAGAAAATGTATGCGCAGGCTGGCGCGAGCCAGGGGTCGGGCCCCGGTGCAGGATTCGGGCAGCAGGGTCCAGCAGGCGGTGGACAGGAACAGGCGTCAGGCGATAGCCCAAATAATGAGGATGTAATTGATGCTGAGTTTGAAGCAAAGGATGAAAAATAATAATAAATAAGTCGATAACGATAAAACAAAAAAATATTGAAAGGGGGATTCAAAATGCCAATAGTAAGATGGGATCCGTTCAGGGAACTGTTTCAGGCAAGAGATGAAATCGGAAGATGGTTTGGTGATCTGGCTGAAAAAGAAAAAGACGAAAGAAGGTCAGCAGTATGGGCTCCGAATGTTGATATAAAAGAAACTGAAACTGAAGTTACAGTAAGAGCTGATCTGCCGGGGATTAAAATGGAGGACATTGATGTTTCTGTTGATGAAAACCAGCTCATTATAAAAGGTGAGCGAAAATTTGAAAAAGAAGAGAAAGAAAAAGACTACATCAGAGTGGAAAGAAGCTATGGTTCATTTTACAGATCGTTTGATATTGGAGTTCCGATAAAAGCTGATGAAGTAAAGGCAAGCTATGCAGACGGCGTTCTTGATATCACCATACCAAAGGCCGAAATTAAGAAACCCAAAAAAGTAGAGATATCAGTTTCAAAAAAAGAGAGTAAGTAGACACTTAAAGGTAATGATTTGCCTGATACAGTAATATGTAATTTAAAGATAGACTAACTGCCCATAGCACAGCTTGCTATGGGCAGTAATATATTAAGATAAAAGGTGAACTTTATGGATTATAAGGATTATTACAGAGTACTTGGAGTAAATAAAACAGCAACACAGGATGAGATAAAAAAGGCATACCGCAAACTTGCGCGCCAGTATCACCCTGATGCCAATCCCGGAAATAAAGCTGCTGAAGAAAAATTCAAGGAAATAGGGGAAGCCTATGAGGTATTAAAAGATCCTGATAAAAGAAGCAAGTATGACCAGCTTGGCGCAAACTGGAAACAGTTCTCAAGAGCAGGCGCCCAGGGTTGGCCGGGCGGTGCAGGTCAACAAAGCTATACATACAATTTCAGCGGCAACAGTTTTGATTTCGGGGATATCGGAAGCGGTTTTTCTGACTTTTTTGAAATGTTTTTCGGCAGGGGTTCAAACCAGGCGCAATCTGATATTTTTGGAAATATGGGCGCAGGCGCCACCGGTACTGCTTCGGGTGCTTCTTCAGACAGTCAGCAGAAGCATGATAGAAGGTTCTGGAGAACTGCTTCTGCGCAAAAAGGGCAGGACTACCAGTACAATATTGAAATAACCTTAAGAGAGGCATATTTTGGGACACAAAGAGCAATCAGCCTGCAGAAAGACAATAAAGTAAGGACTGTTAATGTAAAAATACCGAAAGGTATAAAAGATGGCGGTAGAGTCAGGGTCAAAGGAGAAGGCGGCAGCGGAACAAAAGGCGGCCAGAGCGGAGATCTGTATTTTGCCATAAAAATAATACCCCATCATTTCTTTAATGTAAAAGAACATGACCTTTACTGCGAGGTACCGGTAACTGTAAAGGAGGCGGTGCTCGGGGCTAAAATAGATGTTCCCACTTTTGAAGGCATGGTGTCTGTAAAGCTGCCTCCGGGTACCCAGACAGGAAAAACTTTGAGGCTTAAGTTAAAGGGCATGCCTAAATTAAAAGGTGATGGCAATGGGGATCTTTATGTAAAGATAAAGGTAGTAATTCCCTCAGAGCTTACAGCTGAACAGGAAAAAGCATTTAAAAAATTTGCGAATATATATAATGAAGATCCGAGAAAGTCGATAGTAATATAAAAAACAGAAGGTGATTTTAATGGATTTTACAAAATTTACAATAAAAGCCCAGGAAGCTATTGCAAGGGCGCAATCGATGGCATCTGAAAACGGGCACCAGAGCATAGAAGATTTCCACCTGGTTGGAGCCCTGCTTGAACAAAGCGACGGGATAATATATCCGATTATGCAGAAACTAGAAATAAATATTGAGGAATTTTTATATAAAATTGAAAGCCTGATTAAAAAAGCACCAAAAATTTCCGGGCAGAATGTTCAGCTTTATATGAGCGCGGACCTCAGTAATGTGCTCAATGCTGCATTTAAGGAAGCGCAGAATTTAAAAGATGAGTACATAAGCACCGAACATATACTGATTGCTCTTACATACGGAAATGGAAAAGCTGCAGAGATAATTAAACAATCAGGGATAACTAAAGAAAAAATACTTAAAATACTTGTGGGCATAAGGGGTACCCAGCGTGTCACTGACCAGAATCCTGAGGACAAATACCAGGCTCTTCAGAGATTCGGCAAAGATATAACAGATCTTGCGCG
>JACVJB010000026.1 GCA_015711775.1 Actinomycetota bacterium
ATATCTTTTAGAGAGGCTTTTGTGCAGTTTATGTCTGATGGTTCTAAAATACCCATGTATCCGGGTACAAGACTGCCTGAAGTATCATTAATATAATAAAGCTGCAAACAGTTACGCTCTATTTTTGGCAGCACTACTTTTTTGCCGTCTTTTAATGCTTTATTAATTGCAGGGCTTATGTCTGTTTCGCTTCTGAAAGGGTAAAACATAAGTATTGTTTTTGCCGCTAAATATTCGGGGCTGGTTAAAAACTTTTCTGTCACTGCCCTTGAGAGTTCATGCCTTAATTTATCAGGAACTTTATTTCTTTTATCCTGTATTATTTTCCTTAATAAAGCTTTTTCATTTTTAGCGGCTACTTTATCCAGAGAACACCCCAATCACTGCTCATAAAATGCAATTGCAAGACCCGGGCCAAGATGAGTTCCCACTATACAGCCAATTTTTGCCCTTAAGGCAACTGCAGGTGAAAACTCAGAAATTATTCTGCCGTATATTTCATCGCCTTCTTCTTTCAGGTCCGAATCAGCAACTGATACAACAATCCTGCTTTTATCTTTAATCATACTGCTCATTGAGCTTATAAGTTCATTTTTAGCCTGGTTCCATCTGCGCGTAGTTTTAAACTGTGAAACTTCTCCCTGGTGCAGAGTAAGAACAGGTTTAATTTCAAGCAATGATGCAATAAGACCCTTTGCTCTTCCTATCCTTCCGCCTTTTTGCAGGTATTCAAGCGTCATTGGTATAAATAGAGTATGTATGCTGCTTTTAAGTTTATTTACAGCCTGTATAATTTCATCTTTTTGCCCGCCTTTCTCAGCAAGCTCCTGCGCTTTTAATACTATAAGCCCCAGCGCAATTGTGGTAACTTCAGAATCAATAATCTCAATTTCACTTTTTCCCATTTCTTTTTTTGCAATTTCAGCAGAATCCATAGTTCCTGACATTTTACGTGATATGTGTATGGATACAATATCGCTGTATTTCTCAAGCAGGCTTGAATATGCTTTTTTAAAGTCTGCAGGTGCCGGCTGTGCTGTTGTGGGAAGCTTCCTGGCATTCTTAAGCTTATTGTAAAACTGCTCGTTTGTCAGCTCAATGCCATTATCCACATATGCTTTATCTTCAAAAATTACTGAAAGAGAAACAAAAGTTATATTATGATCTTTTAGCAGGTTTGCGGGTAAATCAGCAGTGCTGTCGGTTACAATCGCTACTTTCTGCATGCGGCCTCCTTAGGATTATTATAAATTACACAATTATGTCTTAATACTTTAATGTTATTTATTCCTCATAAAAAGTCACTGCAACAGCTCCGGGGCCAAGATGTATGCCCACGATGGAACCTATATATGACCTTTGCGCTGCTTTTGGATTAATCTCTTTTTTGACTCGTTCAAGCATATCATCGCCTTCGCTGCCGGCATTGGAATCAGTAACGTATGCAATAACATTGCTGCTGTTTTTTATCATGCTTTTCATTGAATCAATAAGTTCATTTTTAGCCTGGTTCCATCTTCTTGTAGTTTTATACTGTGAAACTTCTCCAAGGTTTAATGTTAGAATGGGATTTATTTCAAGCAGTGATGCAATGAGTCCCTTTGCCCTTCCAATTCTTCCGCCCATGATCAGGTATTTTAATGTCCGCGGAATAAAAAGAACCGAAATCTTTTTCCTGAATTCATTTACTTCATTTATTATTTCATCTTTTGATTTGCCCTGCCCCGCAAGTTCTGCGGCTTTTAAAACTGACAGCCCAAGAGGAATATGCACCAGCTCCGAATCTATAATTTCAATGTCAGCCCCAAGCTCTTTTTTTGCCAATTCTGCAGAATCTATAGTGCCGGACATTTTTTTTGAAATGTGGATGGAAATTATGCTGTCATTTTCTTTAAGGACTTCTCTGTATGCATTTATGAAATCCGCAGGAGAAGGCTGCGCAGATTTTGGAAGAACTTTTACATTGGCCAGTTTTTCATAAAACTTCTGGTAGGTAATGTCAACTCCATTGTCTGCAAAGTTTTCATTTTCAAAATTTACGTACAGCGGCACAACTTTAATATTATACTTGTTTAGCAAATCCTGGGGTATGTCCGATGTGCTGTCAGTTACAATTGCTATTTTGCCCATAATAATCACTCCTGTTCTTCTTTTTTTAAAAAGTATTTAAATATAATAAAGCAATAAATTAATGTTTTGTATTTCTTATAAAAGCAACAATTCATTAACCCGGAATATATAAAAATTTTATCTTATTTTAATATATTTGTCCCTATTAAAGAAAATAAATTGTTTTACTATAAGAATGCGGCAATTTTTAATTTTACAGATTAATTTACCAGTAGTATATTAATAATTATTTTGTTTTTATGTATAATCACTGATAAAATTTTATTTATCTGCATTCCTGCATAAATAGACGGGATTTTTACCAGGTATGTTTTAATTTAAATGAGCCGGGGCAAAACCCCTCCATTAAAATAAGCAGTTTATTTTGAGGCGCCTGTATGCAGAATTGAAAAGATTTAAAAAATTATCAGGGGAGACTGTTTTTATGAAAAATCGTTGTTCGAATAGTATTATATGTTTTTTTAAATATTTTATTTTTTTTATATTGCTTTTTTCTGCCGTATTTATTGTTTTCAGCATGTCAGCTTGTGAAAACAGGGAGAAAGTAATTAAAATCGGAAATCAGGCTGTATTTTCCGGCGATGATTTATTTTATGGACAGGACCAGAAAATAAGTATGGAAATTGCAGTTTCCGAACTTTCACCCGTACGCATCGGGGGCTTTGATTACAGGATTAATCTGGTTGCAAAAGATGATGAGGGTAATGCGGAAAAATCATTTCTCGTGGCGCAGGAATTTGTTGAGGAAAATGTATCAGCTGTTATAGGGTCAACTTTTAACGGAACTACAAAAGCGTCGCTTACAGTCTATGCAGAGTACAATATTCCAATGCTGGCCCCTTGCGCTCAGGCGGTGGAAGTGCAATCCGGCACCGGTAATTTTTACCGTATGATAATTAATAACAGCCAGAAAATAGAAAATATAGCATTATTTTTATCTGAAAATATAAAACCCAAAAAACTTTTGCTTATCGATAATGGAGAAGAATATTCCGTTAAGCTTACGGATCATCTTATCGAAATATTTAACAGCAGGAACATATCTTTTGTCAAAAGGTATTCAGTAAAATTTGACCAGGAGCAGTACAGCGTTCTTGCAGAAAACATTCTTATCGATGAGCCGGATTATGTTTTCTTTTCCGCAAACTACAATGAAGTTGCACAGCTTATAACTAAAGTCAGAGATCTCGGTCTTTCATGCGGCTTTATAACTGAGGAACCCGGTATGGATGATGGAATCAGCGCCCTTGCAAACTTAGAGTATCTTGAAGGCCTTATTGCAATAATTCCTGAACCTCCGTCTCTTGCAAAATATTCTGAAGATAAAAGAGCCATTGAATTCTGGAGAAAATACAATGATTATTTGAACCGAAATGACGGGGATGAAATAGTTTTGACCGGTCCCGGCCAGTATGCCCCATATTCCTACGATGCAGTTTATGTTCTTATTGATGCAATGAAAAGATCAAATTCAATACTGCCTGAGGATTTTAAAGATAAATTTAAATCAACTTCACTTGACGGTGTCACAGGCCATATTGAATTTAATTCAAATGGTGAAAGGCTTAACCCGCTCTCAACAGTATTTTTAATGAAAAATGGCGAATGGGTAAGGTATTCCAATTAAGTGCTGCCGGGATTTTAAGATAACTATGGGGATTTTTTAAGGTTGCAGATATTTAACTTCTATTTTTGCGCTACTATAAAGTTAAGGGCTTTTGGCACAACACTATATCTTGCCGGCAATTTGCAGATGTATTCACCGTCAGCATAAACGCTGAAATTATAATCGCTGTCAATTTCTATACTTTCTGCCCGGTAACTCTTAACAAGCGGGTCATTTATATGCTTACCTTCAAAAACAAGCGGAAAAGTTTTTATAAAGTGCAGCTTGCTCATTTTTTCAATTATGCATAAGTCAAGCATTGAATCTTCAGGATTTGCGCCCGGTGTTATTTGCATTCCTCCGCCATACATTTTCATATTGCCGACCACTGCAAACATGCAATCAATATTTAATGAAGTTCCGTTAAATTTAATATGGAATTTTTTAGGCCTGTATGTAAGCAGGGTCTGGTAAACCGCATATTTATATTTTGCAGGCCCGCGGAATGGAAATTTTGTATTATTTGCCAGATCAGTTACCACTGAGTCAAAGCCTGCTCCGGATACACCCATGTAATAATATTTATTATTTATAAGACCAAGATCAATTCTTTTTACAATGCATTTTTTTATGGTGACACATGATTTTTTTATATCAAAGGGCAAATAAAGGTTTCTTGCAATATCGTTTCCGCTTCCTACTGGTATGCATCCTATATTTTTATCTGTTTTGGCAAGCACTTGTGCGATGCTGTGAAGAGTGCCGTCACCCCCGAAAGATATAAAATTTGCAAAACTGTCGATATTTGCTTTAACAGTATCAGTGACATCGCCGGGGCTTTTACTTACATGGATATGGTAATCAATATTTAACTCCTGCAGTATATTTTCCAGCATATCCCTCATCCCGGCAGCCTTGCCGCCGGAAGATACAGGATTAAGGATGATTAAACTTTTCATATAAGTGGTAATTTTATTGTTTTTTTTAAAAAAATGAAATAATTTTGTGTAATTTACTAAATTTAAATATCTTTTAGGATTTTTTAATTTTTCTTATTCAGGTATAATATTTCAATAATAATAAAGAAAAACGGTATATTTTTACAGGATTATTTTAGAACAGATTAATTTTTTAAAATAGCTAAAGGGGGATTAAATTGAATATATTTAACAGGGTTGTTGTGATACTTCTTCTTATATTTTTCATAATTGTGTCAATTGTATCGATAGTAAATGAATTTACTGGTTCTTTTGCATGGTCAGGCATTGCAGCTTCAGTTTTTAATCCTGTTACCGATCTTCCATGGTATGTTTCAACATTACTGCTGCTTCTTGTCATAGCGGTATGCGTTGCGCTTCTTCTGCTTGAGTTTCACAGGAAAAAAAGGAAATTAGTTAAAATAAATAAAGTCGGGGCGGGAACGGCAATGATAACTGTTGAAACAATAGCCCAGCAGGTTAAGGATGCGGTTCTTGGAATCGGGGGCATAAAAAATTTAAAAACTGAAATTACTACTAAATCAGGTGGGATAGTTATAAGTATGCTTGTGGAAGTAATCCAGAATATAAATATTCCTGAAAAAATGACAGAAATTATAAATGCAGCCAAACAGGTATGCACTGAGAAACTTAATATCAAAGTAATAGACACAAGACTTACAATAACAAACCTGATATCTGATGGTTCTGAACGCATTCAATCAAGTCCCAGGCCCGCGCAGCCAGGCTCAGTGGCAGGTGTAGGGCAGACACATAATGAAAGGGCAGACGCACTAAAAGATTCTGCAAAGCAAATACAGACAGATAAACCTGACAAAAGCAGCGCCGAAAGCGGCGTTGAAATTACAGAATCTGCCATAAGCGAAGAATCTGAGAATTAATTTTTTATTATTTTGCGGGGTTAGTACATTGGTAGTACATAAGCTTCCCAAGCTTAAAAGGCGGGTTCGATTCCCGTACCCCGCTCCATGCAATCAATAACAATTGCCGCTTTAATTAATGCTGCATCCAAAAATAAAAAAATATATATCAGCAAAACCTGCAGGCAGCAGAAGGTTACTGGTTGTAGGAGCTCCCGGCACCGGCAAAACCTTCCAGCTTATAAAACTTATTGAATATGCCGTTAAAAAAGAAAAACTGGATCCGAAAAAAATTCTTGTTTTTTGTTTTAACAGGCGATGGGCGAAAATTATCAGGGAAAGGACTGCAGAAATACTCGGAAACAGTTTTTTTGAAATCCCGGTAACAACATTTTTTTCTTACTGCAATAAACTTATAGAGCAGTATAATTTGTTCAGCCAGCCAACTGTCATACTGAATGCGCCCGGTCAATGGAAGTTGTTAAGTGAGACAATAAAGGAAATTAATGACATTAAAAAATATCCTCTTACATACAGGTTTATGAATTCCAGCAGTTTTGTGTCAAAAAACTATATTCAGGAAGTCTTTGATTTTATTTTAAGGGCACAGGAAAATCTTATTGAACCGGGAAATTTTCTTGATAGGCTGACTGCTGAATCGCCGCCGGTTTTATATGAACTTGGGGGCATATATCTCAAATATCTTAAAACACTTAAAATAAGAGGACTGTATAATTACGGCAGGCTTTTAACCGGAGCCCTTGAGATACTCGAATCAAAAGTAAATAATAAGTATATGCCTGCATTTGATCTTGTAATTGCAGATGAACTTCAGGAATTCAATAAGGCACAGCTTGAAATAACAGACAAGGTATCTGAAAATACAAAATGTGTTTATTTTGGAAATGATGATGAATGTACTTACGCTTTCAGGGGGTCTGCTGTAAATAATTTTACAAGGATTTACAGCAGCATTTGGCGCAAGACAAACGGACCTGATAATATACTTCATCTGGATACAGATTACAGAGCCTGGCCCCAGATAAATGAATTCTGCAGACGTTTTATATCTTTAAATGAAGACAGGATAAAAAAAAGCGCTGAAACCGTATTAAGAAAAACTCATGAAAAACAGGAAAACAGCAGCGGCGCGGTTTTAATGAAAGAATTTAAAAATGTGCTTGAAGAAACAAATTTTATTTCCGTTTATATTAAAAAACTTATTTTTTTAAATAAGGTAAAAGCTGAAGATATTTGTATACTCATAAAAGGCAGGGGATATAAAACAGGTGTGCTGGAAAATATACTGTCGAAGAACGGCATACTGTTTGCCAGGAGGAGCTCAAGATCTATTCTTGATAATAAGTATGTTAAGTTTATGGTGGATTTTGCATTGCTTACAAACCTGATTTTTACAGATCAAAAAAACAGCGCCTGTCCGCCTGACGGCAATGCAGAAAAAATAAGCTCTACACTTGAACGTCTTCTTGCATCTGATATTTCAGGGATAAATCCTTTTTATATTAAAAGACTTAAAGCCCCGGAAGTTAATCTATGGAAAAGCATTGAGAGTTTAATGTCCGGAAAAATACAAAAAGATAAAAAATTTTATAATACTGCACTCCGGGATTTAAAAAATTGCGATGATAATATTGAAAAAATAACTGAGTACTTAAAAAGCATACAAAAGTTCTGCCTTCTCCAGGATATAAATGCTTTTGATTTTTTTGCAGCCCTTATGAATGATGAAAATATCGGCATCTTAAAAAAACCTGCTTTCAATAAAAAAATCCCTGATTACAGGAAAGCCGGTGTAATAAATATCATCGGGGATTTTATGCAGTCAGTTAAAATTTTCTGCAGTGATAACCCTGAAAAAAACAGCATTAGCAATTACCTTGAATTCCTTGACCAAATCAGGGAAAGCGGATTTCTTGAAGAAATTGAAGAAAGCACAAAGGAAATTAAAAGTGCCGGACTGGTAAATATAATGAGCTATCATCAGTGCAAGGGGCTGGAATTTGACGCTGTTTTTTTGCCATTTGTAAATAAGGATTATCTGCCTTCAGTATATAAAGATAACCAGCTTTATGACACACAGGTGTTTAACTATATTACTGAAGGCAAAACTCTTTCCGGCAAAATACTTAAGAAAAAACATTTTGAAGATGAGCGCAAACTTTTTTATACCGGCATGTCGCGAGCCAGAAAATTTTTGGTTATTACTGCAGTAAAAGAAGAGGCAAAATCGTCCTTCTTTGAAGAAGCCGCTGAAATAAAAAATTCAATAAATAAAAAAACAACTGGATGCAAGGAAAAACAGGCTGCTGATGATTTGAGCTCTGAAAAAAACTTTACGCATGGATTGAATTGGCTCGAAAGAAAAAAAGCCGTAGTCTGGCTGATGCGGTTTTATGGGGGTCGCTATATTAATTTCAATAATATAATCCGGAAACTAGTTTATTTAAAATTTGCTTATCCGCCTGGGCAGTGGTGGTCACTTGCCGATGTTACAGTAAATGATAAAAGTGTATGTGGTCTTTATCCAATGTCATTTTCATATACATCTCTTAATACTTATATGCAATGTCCACGCAGGTATAAATACCGGTTTTTTTTCGGGCTCCAAACACCTGAAAGCATACATGCAGTAACAGGTATTCTGTACCATACAATAATGAAGAAATTTCTTGGTTTAAAATCCGATCAGTTATCCTGGAGCAGGCTTGAAAGCATTATAAAAAATGAATTTAATTCGAAGGAATTTACATACAGCTATCTTCAGAGCAAACTTCTTGAAGAGGCTTTGATAAATTTCAGGAATTATTACGATAAATACGAGCCCCGGTTTTTCCAGGATATTATGCTTGAAAAAAAATTTGCTTTTACGATTGGCAATAAAAAAATAAACGGAAGAATTGACCAGATAAAAATTATTGATAAAAACACTGCAGA
>JACVJB010000027.1 GCA_015711775.1 Actinomycetota bacterium
TTCCCTTAATCTCAACAATTCTGTCCTCTGCAATTTCATCCTTATATTTTTCCAGTACGGTAGGAAACACAATAACTTCCAGCGAATCTGTAAGATCTTCAAGTGTCATGAAGTACATAGCCTGATTACTCTTTGTAAGAATCTGTTTAACGGATGATATTACCCCTGCAACTGCATGCGTTGATTTGTCACTCTGCTCTCCTAGACCCGATATGGTTATAAATTCTTTTAATATTTGCTCATAAGCAGATAAAGGATGCCCGGAAATATAAAGTCCAAGCATTTCTTTTTCAAAATTCAGCATTTCCCTTGCGCTATATTCTTCCTCGGAGCCTGGTTCACTATTTTCAGAAACAGGCAGGTAATCAGCACTGTTGCCATTGCTGCCTCCTGAAGCATCAATTTCGTCAAACAAGGAAAATTGTCCTGACTGCTGACTTTTTTTTATTTTATTTGCTTCTTCTGATATTTTCTCAAAATTGTCCATCAGGTATTTTCTTGAGTGCCCGAGGGAATCAAATACCCCGGCTTTTATAAGGCTTTCAACAGTCTTTTTATTGAGCACATTGTTGCTAACCCTGTTGCAGAAATCGCTGAAACTGGAATATGGGCCTCTTTCCTTACGCTCTGACACTATCGACTCAATCACATTTGCGCCCACATTTTTTATAGCTGAAAGCCCGAACCTTATACAGTCTTTTACCACAGTAAAATCAACATAACTGGAATTAATATCAGGAGGAAGCACATCTATATTCATGCGCCGCGCTTCATTTATATACTGTGCAACTTTTTCCTGGCTGCTCATCCTTACGCTTAAAAGTGCCGCAATAAACTCAACAGGATAATTTGCCTTAAGATATGCAGTCTGGTAAGAAATCATGGCATAAGCTGCGCTGTGGGATTTATTAAATCCATACTCGGCAAAGTGCGTTATAAGCTCAAAAAGTTTTAACGCTATCTGCTCATCTATGATGCCGGAAACCTTTGCGCCCTCGATAAATTTATTTTTCTGGCGGGTCATCACATCTCTTTTTTTCTTGCTTATAGCATCTCTTAATATATCCGCCTCAGACATTGAAAAACCTGCAAGCTTTGAAGCAATAAGCATTATCTGTTCCTGATATAGAATTATACCGTATGTTTCCTTAAGTATTGGCTCGAGGCTGGGATGCAGGTATTTTATTTTCTTATTTCTGTTCTTTGCTTCCACAAAATCATTTACCATGCCGCTCTGAAGCGGTCCCGGCCTGAAAAGCGCAAGCGTTGCAATAATATCTTCAAATCTTCCGGGTTTTAAATTTACTACAAGATCCCTCATGCCGCTGCTTTCAAGCTGGAAAACCCCAAGCGACTCTCCATTTGAAAGCATTTGATATGTTTTTTTATCTTCAAGATCTATATTGTTTATATCTATTTCAATATTTTTTGTTTTCTTTATTAAAAACAGGGTCCTGTCAATAAGTGAAAGAGTTTTTAATCCCAGAAAATCCATCTTCAGAAGGCCTATATCCTGTACATCTTCCATTTTATACTGGGTTTTAATATCACCGCTTTTTTCATCACGCTGCAGCGGAGTATAGTTTGAAAGATCGTCAGCAGCTATTACAATGCCTGCCGCATGTATGGAATGCTGCCTTGCCTTTCCCTCGAGCGATTTTGCTGTATCAATTATATCTTTTACAGTTCTGTCTGAATTATACAGCTGGTGCATTTCTGCAACTGCGCCAATGGCGCTGTCAATAGTGACATTCAGTTCCATAGGTATTAGCTTTGCTATTCTGTCTACGTCTGCATAAGGAACCTCGAGGACTCTTCCGGCATCCCTGATTGACTGTCTTGCAGCCATTGTACCGAATGTTATAAGCTGGGCAACCCGGTTTTCGCCATATTTTGCAGTTACATATTTTATTACTTCATCCCTGTGCTCATCACAGAAATCAATATCTATATCAGGCATTTTCTTTCTTTCCTCATTTAAGAATCTTTCAAAAAGAAGGTTATACCTTAAAGGTTCTATATCGGTAATATCAAGAAGATATGATACGATACTTCCTGCTGCAGACCCCCTGCCGGGCCCCACCCTTATATTGTTATTTTTTGCATAAGTCACAAAATCCCATACAATAAGGAAATACTCAGCAAAGCCCATCTTTTTTATTACTTCAAGTTCTCTTTCTATCCTGTTTTGCACTTCAATGTCAGCCAGGTCATATTTCCTGCTCAAATTTGAAAAACAGAGCTCTCTTAAATAATCATCCGGGCTATGATTTGAAGGTACATCATATGGCGGGATCAGGCCAAGGTTAAAATCAAGTTCAATATCGCATCTTGAAGCTACTTCAAAAGTATTTTCAAGAGCTTCTGGCATACTATTAAAACGCTCTTTCATCTCCTGAAGGTTTTTGAAATAGAACTCCATTGATCTCGGGAAAAATCCGCTTTTATCGGATTGTTCATTATCTATTTCTTTTCTGCCGTACTCGCTAAGGGCCAGCTTTGATATTATTTCTTTTATCTTAGCGTCAATATTGGCATCGGGCGCAATATTGCTGCAGTACTTCCTGAAATCCCCAAGGGTCATGCCTGACTGTACGCACAAAAGCAGAAAATGATACTTAAAATCCTCTTTTTTCAGGTAATGCACGTCATTAGTTGCAACAGTCTTTATACCATGTTTTGCTGCAATCTCAGAAAGATACCCGTTAATTTCCGACTGGCGCCTCAGGCCAAAGTCTGTCAGCTCAAGATAGAAATTTTCCTTACCGAATATATCGATATACTGCAAAATAAAATCATCGGCTTTTTCAAAATTGCCAGCCTCTACGGCTCTTGGAATCCTTCCGCTCATGCAGCCGCTTAAGGCAATAAGCCCCTGTGAATATTGCGAAAGCAGTTCCGCGTCCACTCTTGGCTTGTAATAGAATCCTTCAAGAAAGCTGAGGCTTACAAGTTTCATAAGATTTTTATAGCCTGTTTTATCTTTTACGAGAAGAGTAAGATGATTATACATATCCTCTTTTTTATCTCTGTTAGGTTTTTTATCGAACCTGCTGGCGCAAGCCTGGTATACTTCACAGCCTATGATTGGTTTTATCCCTGCTTTTTTTGCAGATTTATAGAAATCTATAATTCCGTACATATTGCCATGATCAGTTAATGCAACTGCAGGCATTTCAAGTTCTGCTGCCCGCTTTACAAGGTCATCAATTTTAAGAAGACCGTCGAGCAGGGAATACTCGCTGTGGACATGAAGATGTATAAAATTCTTACTCACAATAAACCTTAAAAAATGGAGTTTTTCCAATATATAAAACTGGCGCCCTTTCCGGAAACTAAAAAGAACTGTACCCGGCCAGTGTATTACTTTATTATTAGCTATTAAGAAGTCTTTTTATCTTTTCAATATTATAACTTAAACAGGATTTTTCTTGAATGAAATATGCGCGAAAAGTTTGTTTTTTACAGTATTTATTCAAATTTCTTATTTATCATACCTGCGCAGTAGCCGGCTCCAAAACCATTGTCGATATTACAAACAAGTATGCCAGGACTGCATGAATTGAGCATTGTGAAAAGAGGCGACAGACCTGAAAGGCTTGCTCCATATCCGACACTTGTGGGCACGCCTATTACTATGCATCCCACCATTGAACTTACTACACTTGGCAGGGCGCCCTCCATCCCTGCTACTGCAACTATTACACTGGAACTTTGCAGGTCCTTTCTGTAGTTTAAAAGACGGTGAAGCCCTGCAACACCGACATCATATATTTTATTTACATAATTACCCATAAGATATGCCGTAACTGCGGCTTCCTCTGCAACAGGTATATCGGTAGTGCCTGCGCATATTACTGTAACACCCGGACAAAGTTTATTTTCAGGAATTTTAAGAGGCGTGTATATCAGGCCCGCATCTTCGTTGTATTTAATATTTTCAATATATTTTTTTAAATAATTATATACTGACTGTTCCGTCCTTGTTATAAGAAGTATGTCAGAATACTTTAAAATGCTTTGCGCTATTTCAAGTATGTGGCCGGGTTTTTTACCGCTCCCGTAAATGACTTCAGGAAACCCCCTTCTCAGGGCTCTATGATGATCAGGTTTTGCATAACCTAAATCCTGAAAATAAAGGTTTTTTATTTCTGAAACGCATTGCTCTTCACTCATGGCTTTGCTTCGGTAGTTTTTTAATATATCCTCAATTATTTTTTCGATTGCTGATTCAGTATTTTTTTTGCGCATAACTCTTTTCCCGAATGGGTTTTTATTTTAAATATTACTGTTTTTTAGATTATAACAGACTGTATTATTTCTATCCATGACTGTAAAAACTTAAACACCTGCTGCAATATTTGCAGCCAGCCCGGCATTTTTTATCTTTATTGTATAATTTTTTAAGATTAGTATAAAATGATAAAAGTTATAAAGAAAAAACATACTTTTGTTTAATAAATGACAGAAGGAGATTAACAATGAATAAGAGAAATTCTTTAATTTTTGCAATACTGCTGGTATTTTTAATGGTTTTCAGCCTTGCAGTTACCTGCAGATTCTGCAGCATTGCCGATTTCAAGACTCCTGATAGCGACAGCACGCAAGAAACTGAAAATAAAGACAATAACGGCCAGCCGGACTTAACACAGGACAACAATAATACCGAAAGTTCGGATGCAGGCCAGGAAGATGGCGGCGGAACCCCTCCGCAGATAATAAAAGTATTTTACCTAAGTGATGATATGACAGAATTCCTGAAAAGAGAAGCTCTGCCTGTACTATATGCACGAGAAGAACATGATTTTATTATTATTGCCCAAGACGCTGACGGCGATGAGATGGTTTTTAATATTAATGCAGATCATGGTGAAGTTGCAAATATTGAAAGAGTTGATAATGAAAGCGTTTCATTTACATGGATATCGCCCGATAATGTGGAAGGTTCAATAGAGCCGTTAAGTACCAATATAGAAGTAACTGTCAGGGACACTGCAGGCAGTGAGGATTTATTTAATATCAGTATTGCCCTTCTTCCCGCACTTGACACGGAACCTGTTGTGCCTATGGCTGAGGATGCAAGGCGAAGAGAAAGTGTAAGCATAGCCGCGGGCTCGTCATTATCAGGATACATCATAAAGGACACTGAAGTAAGGACCGGGATTATTATGGTCGGAGACTGGACAAATAATATGCAGATAAAAGGTTATCTGACTTTTGATCTTTCTGATTTTAGAAGTTTTTCCAGCAATGCAGTAATTAATGAAGTAAATATTCGCTTCACTCATATTAATAAATCAGGCAGTCCCGAGCTTCTTTCTAACAGGATAGATTTTAAAGCCTTTGATTATGGCGACAGCCTTGACGCGGGTGATTTTGCAGTTGGGGGAACACATTTTATTTCAATAGGAACAGGAGTATTTGCAGGAGGCAGCGCAGAATTCGGTTCTTCTACGCTTCTTTCGCAAATACAGGCTGCTATATCCGCTGGCCGGGAAAGATTTCAGGTAAAAATGGGGCTAGCGTCAGCAACTGATACTGATGGAGTTTCAGATTTATTCCAGTGCCATCCTGAAACAGTATTTCTGGATATTAATTACAGCTACTGACAAAGTCAGGAATTTAATATTAACCTTCAGCATTTTTCTCTAAATGCATAAGTCCATAAATTATACTGTCTTCAAGCGCCTGCCAGCTTGCATCTATTATATTCTCTGATACACCTATGGTTCCCCAGTTTTTAATACCATCTGAAGACTCTATAAGGACCCTTACTACTGCGCCTGTGCCCTGTTTTTCGTCAAGAACCCTTACTTTAAAATCAGTCAGCTTTATTTTTGAAATCCCCGGGTAAAAGCCGCAAAGAGCTTTCCTTATGGCACAGTCAAGAGCATGCACAGGACCGCCGCCTTCCGCTGTTTCTATTATCCTTTTATCATCAATAAATATTTTAACAGTTGCCTCCGATATCATAAGACCATCAGCTTTTTTCTCATTTAAAACTCTAAAGCTTTCCAGTTTAAAGAATTGTTTTTTTATTCCGATTGTGTCTTTAACCATCAGCTCAAAACTTCCGTCTGCAGCTTCAAACTGATATCCGCTGTGCTCAAGATTCTGTATCATATTAAGTATCTTTTTGACACTTTCAGGCTCATTTTCAAGATCAACCCCAAATTCTTTTGCTTTAACTATAATTGATTTTTTGCCTGAAAGTTCAGAAATAAGAATTTCGCGGGTATTGCCGACAGTTTCCGGGCTCACATGCTCAAACGCCTCGGGAACCTTACTGACTCCATGAACATGCATGCCTGCTTTGTGAGTAAATGCATTTCTGCCCACAAAAGGCTGGCTGTGGGGCACAGAAATATTTGCTATCTCACCCACAAATCTTGCAAGACCCGTAATATGTTTAAGACTGCCTTCCGGAAGGCACCTTCTGCCGAGTTTTAATTCAAGGCTGGGAATTATCTGGCAGAGATCAGCATTTCCGCACCTTTCGCCATAGCCGTTTATTGTGCCCTGCACCATTTTTACGGAAGAAAGCTTCTCAACAGCCAGTATAGTATTTGCCACAGCGCAGCCGCTGTCGTTATGACAGTGTATTCCAAGCGGAACATTCACCTGATTCTGCACTTTTGAAATTATTTCAAGCATTTCACCTGGAAGGCATCCTCCGTTTGTATCACAGAGAACTATAAAATCTGCATTTGCATCCTGTGCTGCAAGTAAAGTCTTTTCCGCATAATCGCTGTTAAGCTTATAGCCGTCAAAAAAATGTTCCGCATCATAAATTACTTCAGGGCAGTTTTTTTTCAGGTAAGAAACTGAGTCAAAAATCATTTCAAGATTGTTTTCAAGAGTAGTTTCAATAACTTTATCCACATGAAGTGAAGAGCCTTTGCCAAAAATGCATATAACATCTGCGCCGCTCTCCAGAAGGCTTTTCATATTCTGGTCTTTTTCTGCGGCAGTATTTTTATATTTGGTCCTGCCGAATGCCACTATTTTAGAATATGAAAATTTTCTTTTTTTAAGTATTTCAAAAAGCTCTTCATCTTTGGGATTTGATGCCGGAAAACCCACTTCAATATAGTCAATGCCTGTATCATTAAATCTTTCTATAAGAAGAATTTTATCATTAACTGAAAGGGAAACATCCGCTCCCTGGGAGCCGTCCCTTAAAGTTGTGTCAAATATGTATATTTTATTTTTATCTTCAGCATTTATTTTGTCTTGTTTCATTTCTATAACCGTTCCTTTCGCTTCGCTTAATGTCATAAAACGGAATGGAAAAAGGGGACGGTTCCCTTTTTTAGGTTTCTTTTACACTTAAACCTTCCATTTATACTTTCAGTTTCTTTTTTGTGTAATTAATATAACCGCCGGCTGATATAATTTCCTGTATAAACGGCGGTACAGGATTAATTGCAAATTCCTTTCCGCTTGTAATATTCTTTATAATGCCTCTGTCAAGATCGGCTTCCACTTCATCTCCGTCATTTATATTTTGGGCGGCTTCAGGGCATGGTATGACTGCAAGGCCGATGTTTACGGCATTGCGGAAAAAAATCCTTGCAAAGGTTTTTGCAATTATAAGCGCTGCACCGCTCGCCTTAATTGAAACCGGGGCATGTTCCCTTGAAGAACCGCAGCCGAAATTATCCCCTGCAACAATTATTTTTCTTTCTTTTATTTTTTTAGAAAAATTCTCGTCAAGATCTTCAAAGCAGTGACTGGCCAGTTCTGACTCATCAGTTGTGTTTAAATACCTTGCAGGAATTATCACATCGGTATCCACATTATTTCCATATTTTATTGCCCTGTCTTTAATTATCATTTAATTTACCTCCTCTGGTGTTGCGATCCTACCCATTATAGCGCTTGCAGCTGCAACCGCCGGACCGCTTAAATAAACCTCGCTTTTAGGATGGCCCATTCTTCCTACAAAATTCCTGTTTGTTGTGGATACTGACCGTTCGCCTTCTGCCAGTATTCCCATATGCCCCCCCAGACAGGGACCGCATGTTGGTGTGCTTACCACGCAGCCGGACTCAATAAATGTCTTTATATAGCCTTTCTGCATTGCTTCAAGATATATTTTCTGGGTTGCAGGAATTATAATTGTCCTGACATACGGGGCCACTTTCTT
>JACVJB010000028.1 GCA_015711775.1 Actinomycetota bacterium
GCGCTTTAAGGGAATTGAGTTACAAGTTAATATTGGCGCACAATGATGTTCGCCGGGCAAAGGCAGTGAAGCCTCTGTATAGTTTTATCTATGCAGGGGTTTTGTTTTTTTAGTTAACTAATATCATTAAAATGACAGGAGAGCAAATGACTTATTGTCAAAAAGTACTTGAAAGTGTGGTAAGGCGAAATCCCCATGAGCCGGAGTTTCTGCAGGCGGTGACGGAAGTGTTAAATTCGTTAGAAGCCGTAACATCAGCGCATCCGGAATATGAAAAAATGGGTATTCTTGAAAGATTTATTGAACCTGAGAGGCAGATAATATTCCGTGTTCCATGGATGGATGATGGAGGTAATGTCCATGTAAACCGGGGTTTCAGGGTGCAGTTTAACAGCGCCATCGGACCCTATAAAGGCGGTTTAAGGTTTCATCCGTCAGTTTATATAGGGATAATGAAGTTTCTTGCTTTTGAGCAAATACTTAAAAACTCGCTTACGGGTCTTGCAATAGGAGGAGGTAAGGGAGGTAGCGATTTTGATCCAAAGGGCAAATCCGATAATGAGGTTATGCGGTTCTGCCAGAGCTTTATGACAGAACTTTACAGGCATGTAGGGGGAGATATGGATGTTCCTGCCGGCGATATAGGCGTAGGGGCACGCGAAATAGGATTTTTATACGGACAGTATAAAAGGATCAGGAATGTTTATGAAGGCGCTCTGACAGGCAAAGGAATCACTTACGGCGGAAGTCTTGGAAGAACAGAAGCTACAGGGTATGGGCTGGTATATTTTCTTGAGGAAATGCTTAACTCAAGAAGTCAGGTTATAAGAGGCAAAAAAGTTACTATATCAGGTTCAGGTAACGTGGCAATATATGCTGCAAAAAAAATCGCACAGCTCGGCGGAACAGTTGTTGCAATGAGCGATTCCAATGGTTATATATCTGATCCCGGCGGACTGGATATAGATACAATACAGTTTGGCAAAGAAATTGAAAGAAAACGGATTAGTCAGTGCTACCTGCCTGAAAGCGGTACAAGATATGCTGAAAACTGCAATGACATATGGTCCGTAAAATGTGATATTGCCCTTCCGTCTGCAACTGAAAATGAAATAGACGCAAAATCTGCTGAAATGCTTGTAAGCAATGGATGCATCGCTGTGGCAGAAGGAGCAAATATGCCATGTACGCCTGAAGCAATTAAAATATTTATGGAAAATGACGTTCTTTTCGGGCCGGCAAAAGCTGCAAATGCAGGAGGAGTTGCAACATCTGCGCTGGAAATGCAGCAGAATTCAATGAGAACATCCTGGACATTTGAGGAAGTGGATGCAAGGCTTAAGGTTATAATGAAGAATATCTATACAAAATCCAGCGAAGCGGCAAAAAAATACGGTTGTGAAGGCAATCTTTTAGCTGGCGCTGATATCGCAGGGTTTTTAAAAGTTGCAGATGCAATGGTTGCTCAGGGTGTTGTCTGATGCAAATAAACAAAATTAAAGCCCCGAAATTTTCCGGGGCTTTAATTATTGAGGGTTATTTTACAGTGGAGATTTCTTCCCAGAATGTCGTATAAGCAGCAATTACATCCTCTGTAAAGTTAGGTTGCCATATAAGTTTTCCAAGTTCCTCGTCAGTAAAGATGTATAATCCTGCATCAATGCCTTCTGCGCTTTCGGTAGCGCCCTGTACAGTGGTGGTATAACCGGACTCAGAAGTAAGCATAGCTGCAATATCAGGTCTTAGCATGAAATCTATGAACAAATGGGCTCCGGCAGGGTTATCTGCTGATGCGGGTATCATAAATGTATCCGTCCAGCCAAGACCTCCTGTTGAAGGCAGGACATATTTAAATTTGGAATCAAACTCCATCATTTTTCTTCCGCCGCCGTCCCAGATGTGGCTGACCCATACTTCTTCATTTTTCAGAAGATCAAGAATTTCTGCTCCGCTTTCCCAGAATTTGAGAACATTTGCTTTAAGTTCGAGAATTTTTGGTCTTGCTCTCTCAAGCGTGTTTTGGGTATCGCTTAAAAGATCTTCTCTTGCAATGCCAAGGACGTCAAGGGTGAGCATAAGGGATTCGGGCGCATTCTTAGAGCAAACCCTTCCTTTAAGTTCCTGGTCAAACAGTATTTCCCATCCTAGGCCGTCAAGCGAACCGGTGTATTTTTCAGTATTTATTACAAGTCCGCTTGTACCAAAAACGTAAGGTATAACGTAAACATCGCCTGAACCCATTTGTTTGCCGTCCCATTTTGCCCATGGCTGGTTTTTTAATGCGGAAGACACTTTTTCATAATTGGGGATTTTTTTAAGGTCCAGCGGTTGGGCAAGCCCATCCTCATAAAACCTGTTAACCTGGTTCTGTGTCGGCATAATTATGTCAGCTTTTCCGCCACCCCTCAGCAGCGTAAGCATCATGGCATTATCAGTGGCATAGGTAATATTGAGGTTAATCCCGGTTTGCTCTTCAAACATCTGTGCTGCCTCCTCCGGAAGATATCCCTCCCAGACATAAACTGAAAGTTGTCCGGGGATATCTTTTTTACAGGATACAGAAGGAATAATAAGAAGCAATGCCATAATAATTAATAACACAGTCGAAAGTGGAAATTTAATTTTTGGTAAAAATAATTTTCTCATAAACATCTCCAGTCCAATAATATTATTACTTAATAATTTTAACTGATATATTATTTTAATTCCAGTATTGCCTGAATGCCACCCATGTCTTTTTAATAAATTTTTCAAATTGTTGCGTGGTTTTTTGGTTCTGCCATCCGGCTGAGATTTCTTTTCTTTTTACAAGGGCCCTGTTAAGGCTGTCTTTAAAATAAACATTATACTCTTTGCTGATTTTCTGCAGGACTGATGTACTTTTAACTGCAGCAGCTTCTTTTATATATTCTGCGGCAATCCTTGACGAGTAAACAGCATTATAAATGCCTGCGCCCGTTACCGGGTTACAAAGGCCCGCAGCATCTCCTAAAAGTATTATGTTTTTTTGTACAGGGTTTATTGTAATACCCGAAACGGGTATGAGCCCGGATGATAGTTTTGCCCTTTTGTCTTCGGAATCACTTAGAACCTGTCCGAATATCTGATAAAAAAGATGTTTCTGTATTCCAGATTTTTCAAAATGCCGGCAAAAAAGCGCAAGATCAACCCCGAGCCCGTAATTTGTAAATTTACGGCCGGGGAAAACCCAGGCGTACCCTCCTCTAATTTCAGGAAGAAAAAACACTTTTGTGCTTTGGGATATTCTCCCGGTATTTATATTTTTACATTTTAAATTTATCCCTGCAAGAAAATGCCCTCCTGCAGAACCAATATGCCCGGCGGCAAGGGAAAGAGGCCCGTCTGCGCCGGCAATTATCTGCGCCCTTATAATTATCTGCCGGCCGTCTTTTAATGCCGTAACTTGTCTGCCTGATATTTTCAAAGCTTTTGTGGAAGGCAGATATATTCCGCCATATTTTGTGAATCTGGTAATCCAGTCTTTTATCATTTCCCGCCGGTCTATTATGTATCCGGGCGCCTTCATTTCTGATGCGTGGTGCAAATTATCTAAGTTTAATTCTTTAATAGCTCCACAGGGTTTTACATTTATAAAAGTCTGCAGTTTATCTATGCTGTTATCAATGCCTCTCAGCTTAAAATCAAAAAGGCCAGTAAAGACGGCCGGGACATATTCAGCACACCTGAGCGGCTCTTCGATATGGCTCTTTTTATCAATCAGGATAATGTTAAGGCCTGTTGCAGATAAGAAGACCGCAAGAGCTGCCCCTGCAGGGCCTGCCCCGATTATCAGTAAGTCACACTTAAAATATGTACGAGGTGTTTCAGTTTTTTTTGACATTTTCAGAACTATAGTCCTTTGCCATTAATTTTTTTATCCGCTAAATTTTAGGTTTTCATATATAAACGGGGTGTTTATTATAAATTTCAAATATTTTTTTAAGAAGCGGCAATTTGATATCAGTAAAACCTTCAAACTTTCCGGCATATGCATCTTTTTCTTTTCCCAAATCATAACAGGTGGAATTATCAATATTCATAAGTATGCCCGCAAGGTTTTTTTCTTTAAAATGATTAAGGTGCTTTAAATAAAAAGCCTCGCAGCAGCAGCCCGCGAAATACTTCTTATTTTGTATTTTAAGTTTTTCCAGAGTTTTCATAAGATGCTCAAAGCTTGTAATTGTAATATGGCTTATTTTATATGCTCCTGCAAGTTTTATCGCATCCCCAACGGTGCATTTCCCGCAGAAATTGCATCCCTGACTGTACCTGTACCTGCAATCCGGGTGTTTGGCGCAGTAAGGGATAAGAAATACATCAATTATATTTTTATTGTCAAATTCAGCGCATACTGTATTTATATCATTTATATTTTCATATTCCACACCATGGCGGCAAATATCAAGCCTTGCAATAGCATCATTAAGAAGTTTTTTAATTATCATTTTAGAAATTCCGGCTATTGGGCTGTAGTTGTCAAAAAAGCTGTCAATCCTGTCTTCTATATTTTTGCTTAAAAATTTTTTAACGGCCCCATTGTCTGCGCCTGCAGGTAAATCTTTGTTTTTACCTATGCTTATATTTTTCATGGTGCTTTCAAGGTCATATACAGCTCTTGCGGGATAGCAGAAAAAATCCCCGGTGAAATAAACATTCTTTAAAATCCTTCTTTTAAGGTCAATATTTACCGAGCATTTGATAACTTTTTTATCTGATTTATGGTAGGAGTAAATGTAACTGCTGCTATTATGTTCAGTTATTTTGTATACATGGGAACTGCTTTTAAAATAGGGCAGCTTCAAATTATATATTTTTTCCTCTTCTTCTGAAAGTTTTCCTTTATAAGTTTCTATTTCAAAATAATGCTTAAAACCCCCGGTAAGATTATTTATAATATCGTTTCTGTCCGGGCAGTAGCCAAGTTCTCTTGAAAGCCAGGTTAGCCTGTCTTTAAGCGAGTTTATCTCGCTGTATTTGAGCTTTTCAACAGGCACCCTTAAGGCTCTCAGCATAATATCAATCTCAAGGTCAACAAGAAGAGTTCCCTGAAACATAAAGGCATCTTTAAGCGATGTTCCTCCTGAGCCTGAAATTTTTCTTCCATTAATTTCTATGTCGTTTCTTGGCCGAAAGCCCGATTTTAGGCCGAACATGTTAATTCCGAAGGCAGCAGCGCTGCAGAACAGCTCGTAATACTGCTCATACCCGGCGCATCCGCCAAAGCTCTGCCCTGTTGCAAAATACTCCCAGCCGACATCTTTCTGGCCCCAGTAAAGCGCCCCTCCTCCGGTTATCCTTCGGTTTATTTCTATTGAGTTCTGCTTGCAGTAATCAAGGCGGAGCTCTTTTTCAGCGCTCTGGAAATTTCCCACAAGCGCGCAGTGCGGTTTAAAGCTTAAAAACCTCAACGTGTCAGGGATAAGGTTTTTCTCCCTGGCTTCAAGTATGGCGGCATCAAGGGCCATATTCTCAGCGGCGCTTAAATGGCCAGTATCTATTACTCTGACTTTTTTAATTTCTTTCTTCATCTACTGGTAATTGCTTCAGTATTTATTAATAATTGTTTTTAGGCAATCACGCTTATAAAGCTTTAAAATTATAAATCATTGATGTATATTAGTATACCATTATGGAGAAGGCAAACAGTCCACAATATGTAAAAACAAGCCTTGCTGCAGCAATGTCGCTGGGGCTTGAAAAAGGAAGTTTTGCAGATGGCGTGCGCCTCACTGGCCTTAATCTGCTGCTAACCTATGAAAACGGTTGCGCGGGCAGGTGCGCTTATTGCGGAGTGACCCGGGATAGCAGAAGCGGCCCCAAATTAAAAAAGACTTTTATAAGGGTAAAATGGCCAACTTACAGCATTGATACTATACTTGAAAGGCTTAAAAACAACTCCAGCTCTTTTGAGAGAATTTGCATATCAATGGTTACCCACGGACAGGCATTTAAAGATACAGTTTATCTTACTGAAAAGATCCACGGCTGCTCTGCTCTTCCCATAAGCCTTCTTATAGCCCCCACTGTAATAAAGAAAAAAGAGAATATAGAGCAGTTTAAAAAAGCCGGGGCGCAAATGATAGGGGTTGCAATAGACGGGGCAACACAGCAGGTATTTGAAAAGTACCGGGGCCGTGAAGTAAATGGGCCACACAAATGGGATAAGTACTGGGAAGCGCTCCAGCACTCAATTGATGTTTTCGGCAAATATATGGCAGGCGTGCACCTTATCTGCGGACTGGGCGAAACTGAAGAAGAAATGGTGCAGGCAATATACAGGGCCCACTCAATGGGAGCAAAAACTCACCTTTTTTCCTTTTATCCTGAGGCAAATACGGCTCTTTCAGAAAAGAATCCGCCTCCTCTTTTAAGTTACCGCAAAATACAGATTGCAAGGTATCTTATAAATGAAATGCAATGGGGTATTAATAAGTTTATTTTTGATGAAAATGGCAATCTTGTAAAGTTTGAGGATGATATAAGCTTTCTTTTATCAGACGGCGCCGCCTTTATGACTTCCGGATGTCCCTGCAGAAACAGCAATTTTGCAGCATGCAACAGGCCTTTTGCAAATGAGCGGCCTTCTGAGGTTTTCAGGAATTATCCGCATCTTCCCAGCCAGGAAGAAAAGTTAAGAATAAGAAACCAGATAGAGGATTTGCTGTCCCTGTAAACTTTTAATATTTCTAAATCGAAAAAAAACCTAAACACTATGACGCAATTATAAATACTTGTGTTAGCATAAATAAAAAAATGAATAATTTTGTTACAAAAAAAAAACCGGATAAAAAAATAATATTTGCAGTTCCGGGATCCAAGGTTTATATAAGCTCTTTTTATAAAAACAGCCCAAAAAGCTTTATGAATATAAGCCTTACGGGCAGCCGCTGCAGCCTTATGTGCAGCCACTGCAGAGGAGTTCTTCTAAAAAGTATGGCCAGCGCAGCCACAGGCAATCTTTATGAAATCATCGCACCAAAAGCCGAAAGGGGACTGAAAGGGGTACTGGTAAGCGGAGGATTTAACGCAAGTGGAGCGCTCGAGCTTGACGGGTATTACGGGCAGATAACAGATCTTAAAAAATCATTTAAGGATCTTAAAGTCTTTATTCATGCCGGTTTTGTGGACAGGCAAATGGCATATAAGCTGGGTCAAACAGGATGTGACGGAGTTCTCTTAAATGTTATAGGAAGCATAAGTGCCATAGAAAATGTATATAACCTCAGAGGATTTAAACCCCAGGATTATTACAACTCCCTCATTAATTTAAAAGAAGCAGGACTTAAAACAGCTCCGCACATAGTTGTTGGGCTGGATACAGGGGACAAGAATAATGAATTTGAAGCTTTAAAAAATATTCTTAAAATTGGAGCCGACTGGCTCGTTCTTGTATCTGTAAAAAACCTGTTCAGGAAATCGGGACGTGAAAATGACAGAAGGCCTGTCAAAAGCATTAAAGTTAAAAAAGACACAGGCAAAACCTCCAGTCTCCGGGACGCTTTAAAAACCTCTATTATTGTCCCGGCAGAAACAATTAATGAGTTAAGGCGCAATGAAATAAATGCAGAAAAGATTTTAATCCTTGCAGAATACGCCAAAAATACCTGCCCTGATATAAAAATCTCGCTTGGATGCGCTAAGCCATCCGGCAAACCCGGTCAGTTGCTTGAAGTTCAGCTTTTAAAAACAGGGGTTAAAACTATAGCTTTCCCTTCTGAAAAAACAATTATTTATGCAAAAGACAATAGCTTTGATTTTGAATTTGTTGAGAGTTGCTGCGCCCTTTCTTAAATAAAACTCATGAGAGGTCAACCAAAAGTATTACTTGAATATTTGTAATACATGAATTATAGTAATATATATTTATAATACAACTATTATATGGAGATATTATGTCAAGGATTACCAAAAAGGGACAGGTTACCATCCCTAAAAACATCAGGGATCTTCTTAATATAAGGCCAAATGACATAGGTGATTTTGCTGTTAAAGAAGG